>CALXTG010000057.1 GCA_944391355.1 uncultured Alphaproteobacteria bacterium | reverse complement strand
CCTGCCTTATTTTTTTTTATTTAAAAGGTAAAAACTTTATCTCCACCTTTTTGCCGCCGACGAAAATTCCTTCGCCGGAAGCCGTCGGAACGCAGCCGTCATCAAGACGCGCAAACAACTCATATTTCTCTGACAGCTTCTCGTCTTCATAACTCCAGACAAGCCGCGTAACACCATTGGCCAATTTATTTACGGTTAAATCTTTGGTCATTGTATGCGTCCGAAAAATAATCTCAATATCTTTCAGAAGTGTTTCGGGCAAAGTCTGCGATGTGTGAACGGTGGTTTTGTAAGAATCTTTTTCCATAAATAATTA
The DNA here is from genome assembly GCA_944391355.1 of uncultured Alphaproteobacteria bacterium. Lineage (GTDB taxonomy): Bacteria > Pseudomonadota > Alphaproteobacteria > RF32 > CAG-239 > CALXWF01. The sequence goes on along the minus strand of CALXTG010000057.1, from coordinate 6,183 downwards.
ATTTTTAATTAGACAAATAATTTAATTGTGTCCAGAGAATAACACCTCTTTTATAAATTTCAAGCAAAATCTCGGTTTTCTATAATTTAGTTTTAAACCGCTGATCTTAAGTTTATAACCGGTTGCGAGCGGCGCTTTCATGCTTATATTAAATTTTGCCTAACAAATTTGAGAAACGAAGGAGAAAAACCATGTTTGGATCTAATGATCAGAATTGCGATAAACTCAAAGACCAAATTAAAGAGCTTATGAATGACCACAAGCAAATTATGAAAGACCATAAATCGATGATGAAAGAGCACGAAAAAATGCAGAAAGAAATCGATAAATTAAAAAGCAAATAATCCGTCTTTGCAAAAAAGGCCGCAAAATGCGGCCTTTTGTTTTTATTTTCGGGGTTATTGATTAAGCGCAGCCTCTTCCCAGGTTTGCAGCCCATATTTGCTCCAGTCCAGAGGGATCTTGTCAACATGCTGCACATCGACCAGATAACTGTCCTTGATATTCTCCAAAATCGTTTCGACAACAATAACCTCATAAGCCTTGCGGAGTTTGTCGCGGATTTCGGGGTGGACATAATCTAAAATGATATTCTGTTCGGGATTACGAACAAAAATGGCGTGATCGTTACCATCATAGATAATTTTCGGAGAATTGGGCACATCATGCTTGGCTTCCATGAAAATATAAATTTCTCCGCCCTCTCCTTCGGCGATCAGATAGCCGTTTTCTTTGGTAACCTTTGCCATTGTTTATACCTTTTTATTTATCTTTCGTTCCCTCTATACTGCCAATTATTATTTATTGCAGTTTTGCCTTTTTTCTTTTTGCCTAAAGAAGCCATCAACCCTAACGCAGAGGAAAAAGAAACTGCGGCGGCCAATCCAGCCCATTGCCCTTTGGCTGTTTTTTCACCAACCACAACCCCGGTTCGTCCAGACCATTCAGGAGCAACTTCGTGCGTTTTTACTATCGGCTCTTGTTTTGCTATCTGAGCTTGATCATATCCGAAAGCGGTCAGACCGCAAACGGCCAAAACTTTTAACGGCTTAGAAACTGCCTTTGGTAACTCTACTTTTGTATAGCTCATGTCAACTACTCCGTAAGATTGGTTTTATGAATTGATTATAGCTTCTTGGACAAATTTTGTCAATTCAAAACCAATCGTTTTTAATAATATGCACAATAAATAAGATTGGTTAAAAAGGAATTAAAAAATCCCCTTAAAGTTTTGAACTTTAAGGGGATTTGGTTTTACCATTTTACCAGATGATCAAGGAAGGCATCGGCAAATTCGGGACGCCGGTTTTGATAATCAAGATAATAAGCATGTTCCCATACGTCTATGGTTATAATCGGCTTTTGTTTATCGACGATCGGGGTCATCGCATTGGAGGTTTTGACGATTTTCAGCTTATCGCCGTCTTCGACCAGCCATGCCCAGCCGCTGCCGAACTGGGAAACAGCGGCATTCTTAAATTCTTCGCGGAATTTTTCATAAGAGCCGAAATCGCGTTCGATTTTTTTCAGCAGTTCGCCTTTGGGTTTGCCGCCGCCGTTCGGCGACATCGAATTCCAGAAAAAGTTATGATTCCAGACCTGAGCGGCATTGTTAAAGATGGCGGCATATTCAGGTTTTCCGGCCGTTGCGAGAATGATTTTCTCTAAAGACATATTCTCAAATTCCGTGCCTTTTATCAATTTGTTCAAATTATCGACATAGGTTCTGTGGTGTTTGCCGTAGTGATATTCCATGGTTGTCGTGGAAATATACGGCTCAAGGGCGTCCATTCCGTAGGGTAGCATCATCAGTTCAAACATATTTTTTACTCCTGTGTTTGTTTCTTTCTCTTGATATAGGCATTGGTTCCGATTTCATCAAGGGTTTTCTGGGTTTTATCGTCTTCTTCTTTTTGCTGCCGGGCAGCCCGGTTGCGGTCGACGATCTCATAAGTTTTCTGTTCTTTGAACATATCGGCGATAATATCGCGGACTTCTTCGATTTTAAGCCGCAACGCCCGCAGCTGAGCTTCCAGCGCGTCGCGGTTTTTCATATAGCGTTTGACATAGGCGCCGAAATCGCCGGCGGCATGGGTTCGGGCAAATTCCTTTTCGTTTTCAAATTCCTGATTTAATTTCTGCAAACGGTGATGAAGCTTTTCTTCGGCTTCCAGATAGTCATTCAAAATTTTGCGTTGTTCGTCAATCGAAAATTTTTGAATCCGCTGCAGGGTTTTCAGGGAATTTTTCATTCAGCCCCCGACCCTTAATTCTCAGGCACGAACGGCTGATCGAGAATCGCTTTCAGCTGTTCATAGCCTTCGGCCAGAGAAAAACGTTCGCCTTTCCCCTGAGATAAAAATTCTTCGATTTTGGGATAATAGAAAATCGCTTCGTCAACTTCGCGGTTTGAGCCTTTTTTATAAGCCCCCAGACGAATCAGCTCGGCCATATCCTCATAGGCGGCAATATATTTGCGGGCTTTGGAAACAATTGCAAATTCTTCTTTGGTATCGCAGTCAGGCATGGTACGGGAAATCGAACGCAGAATATTAATCGCCGGATAACGGTTACGTTCGGCAATCGCGCGGTCAAGAACAATATGCCCGTCCAGAATCGAGCGGACAGCGTCGGCAACCGGCTCGTTATGATCGTCACCGTCAACCAGCACGGTGAAGAGCCCGGTAATCGTTCCGTTGCCCGAGCCGGGGCCGGCTCTTTCCAGCAGGCGCGGCAGTTCGGCAAAGACACTCGGCGTATAGCCCTTGGAAGCCGGCGGTTCGCCGATACTTAAGGCAATTTCGCGCTGTGCCATGGCAAAACGGGTAATTGAATCCATCATGCACAGGACGTCTTTATTTTCATCGCGGAAAAATTCCGCAACCGCCATCGCGACATAGGCCGCCTGACGGCGCATCAGCGGGCTTTCGTCCGAGGTCGCCAGAACCAGCACGGATTTGGCCAGACCGTCTTCGCCGAGGGTATCCTCGACAAATTCTTTGGCTTCGCGGCCGCGTTCGCCGATCAGCCCGATGACCGAAACATCGGAGCTGGTATTTTTGGCCATCATCGACATCAGAGTCGACTTGCCGACGCCCGAACCGGCAAAAATACCCATGCGCTGCCCGCGGCAGATGGTCAGAAAGGTATTGACGGCCTTAACGCCCAAATCAACTTTGCCGCAAACCCGGTCGCGGAATTGGGCCGGCGGCGGCGAGGCTTTGATAAAATAGGGTTTGGAGCCTTTAATCAGCGGCCCTTTGCCGTCAATCGCCTCTCCGAAAGAATTGATAATCCGCCCCAGCCAGGACGGGTGCGGATAAATTACCGGCGAAGCGTTTTCAACCTCAACTCGGCAGCCCAGACCAATCCCCTCCAGCGAGCCATAGGGCATTAACAGCAGTTTTTCGTCTTTGAAACTGACCAGCTCGCAAGGAACTTTCCGGCCGCTTGTGCTCCAGACATTGCAGCGGTCGCCGATCGAGAGTTTGCTGCGGATGCCGCTGACCTCAATGAACAGCCCCTGCACCGCCGTCACCTGCCCGTAATAAAAACAGGACGGCAGCTGCTCAATCTCGGAAACGATACTCTCTAATAACTGCGACACAGGGCTTCTCCATTTGAAAATATATCTTATATTTAGCAGTAAAATTACTATTTTTCAGCGCCGATATCATTTTATTCACATAATTTGTTAATAATTATTAACAGAGGCGTTAAAAAAGTTAACAATTTAAAAAAATAACTATATGATTAAGGCATATTTCGATTTTAATTTTTTTGGGAGTTCTGGGATTATGCGCGTTCTACTTGTTGAAGATGACTATGCGGTTTCGCAAAGCATTGAAACCATGCTGAAAAAAGAAGGCATGATTGTCGATACGACCGATCTGGGCGAAGACGGCCTCGAAATCGGCAAACTTTACGATTATGACATTATCATTCTGGATCTGATGCTGCCGGATATGAACGGTTATGAAGTTTTGAAAAATCTTCGCGCCGCCAAAGTCAATACCCCGGTTCTGATTTTGTCCGGCCTTTCCGAACCCGACAAAAAAGTCAAAGGGTTGGGATACGGCGCCGATGATTATCTGACCAAGCCCTTTGACAAATCTGAACTGCTGGCGCGGATTCAGGCCGTCGTCCGCCGCTCCAAGGGGCATTCCAATTCGGTTATCCGCACCGGCGAAGTCGAGGTCAACCTGGATACGCAGACGGTCACGGTCGGCAACAAGACCCTGCATTTGACCGGCAAGGAATACGGCATTATGGAACTGCTGTCGCTGCGCAAAGGGTCGACCCTCAACAAGGACCAGTTCTTAAACCACCTCTACGGCGGCATTGACGAACCGGAACTGAAAATTATCGATGTCTTCATCTGCAAACTGCGCAAGAAACTCGAAAAAGCTTCCGGCGGCAAAAACTATATCGAAACAGTCTGGGGGCGCGGTTATGTTCTGCGTGACCCTGATGAAAAACAGCCGGGCAGATAAAATAAGCCAAAGCAAAACTCCCTGTCTGCAGACAGGGAGTTTTTTTTAGTTTGAAGTTTCGTCTTCGTCGGTTTCATCTTCATATTCGCTGAAGCGGCGGACAAATTCCAACGCCATATCCCGGAAAGCCGGATATCTGATTGCCGTAAAATAATCTGTCAGCTTCCGCATTTCTTCCAGCGTTTTCAAAACCTGCCGGCGCACCGTTTCCGGAACTTCCTGACAATATAAATCGCGCAAATCTCCGGGGATCTCCGAAAAGAAATAATCCGGCGCGATGTTAAAGATATGGCATAAATCCCACAACATCAGCAGCGACAGGGTTTCATCTCCGTTTTCAAAACGCCGCAGCTCTTCTTCGCTGATATACAGCAGCCGGGCAAGCTGTTCCGCGCTTAACTGCAAGGTTCGGCGCAAAGTCCGCAGCCGGCAGCCGATTAAGATATTAATCAGCCCGGCCTCATGCTGCAGCTGTTCTGCGGTCTGCTGCGCGCAGACTATGTCAAAATGGGAAATATTGGCTGATAAAGTTTCGTCCGAAGTCTTATTTGGTGTCATATTCCACTCCGAGAAAAAAATAAAAAACAGTCTGAAAAAGCTTCGACGCTTTTTCTCGTCCCGGGGGAGCCGGACGGAAACGCACTGTTTTTTAGTCAACTGGACTGACGCCGCGTTCAGGCGCCGTTTAATGTCTCCCGGATTTTTTGAAGCAAGGAAAGCGAAAGGCTTGAGTTATTTTGAGTTATCTGTCTTGCTTTCACTTTATCTTAGGCGGGAGTAGTACAAAGCTGCTTGACGCTAGTTTTCCAGAGAGAACCTACTATTGGCGTAACCAATAGTCAGCTGCACTACCCCCTCAAAAAGAGGCGGGAGCAGTACGGAGTTGTATTACGCAAAGGTCTTCCAGAGGAAACCTACATCAACTTTCGTTGATGACAACCCGACTACTCCCGAAAAAAGGAATAGCACATGGTATAATAGGTATACCAAGAGAACATACTGGCAGCCAAGACCACTACCAGTATGCTCTACACTCTGGAAGACTAAAAGTGTGCGTAATTTCACTCCGAATAAAATTCCACTTATCAAAAAAGATAAGCGCAGTCATACATCATAATAAGGACCGGGGATATTGTTTAAGTCAAGTCAAGTTACAAGCCCAAGACAAGTCAAGTTCCCAATATCCCCGGGAAATCGAACATTTTAAGTTAAGTTAAATGTTCAATGGTTAAATTACCTTTAATATCAGAAAATCTGCATATTAAAAATAAAAAATCACCTAAATCGGTTGATTAAGGTGAGGGGCTTTCAACTATCGTAACGAATAGCAGATTATTCGACCGCCTCACATGGAGGGGCTTATATCTCTGGACCCCTCTTAATGAGAGGCGGTTATAGGTTATCGTTACGTTGGGTTGAAATTCCCTGTAAACAGGTTACCGCCCTATTTACGCTTTATATAGTATATCACTTTTTTATAATATGCAAGGATTATTTTCGGTTGTCGTTTAAATATATTTTTCTTTATTGGGCGAGCCAATCCGGCCGGGCTTGACCCTTAATTGTCATTCTCCGGCTTGACCGGAGAATCCAGGTAATAAAAGAAGCCTTATTAGTAAACCTGGACCCTCGGGTCAAGCCCGAGGGTGACAGAAAAAGAAAAGTCCGAGCATGACAAGTAAGGGGAAAG
>CALXTG010000056.1 GCA_944391355.1 uncultured Alphaproteobacteria bacterium | reverse complement strand
GTGTCGGCTGTTTAAGCGACAGCGACTGTGCCGACGGGAAAGAATGCAATAACCGCGAATGCGTGAATATTGATTTATGCGCCGGGGTTAATTGCACGGGCGGACAGAGTTGCAATTCCGAAACCGGGGCGTGCGAATGCCCGTCGGGAGAAGTCTTTTACAACAACCGTTGTGAAGCGCCGAGCTGTACCAATAAAGAAATACAATGTTCCGGAAGCACGCCGGTCTGCGCGGCTAACGGGCAATGCGTCGAATGCGTTTCAGCCTCGGACTGCGGGGCGAATGAAATCTGCAGCGGAAATACCTGCCAAACGGTAGACCGCTGCAAAGACGTGAGCTGTTCTGGTGGCAAGAGCTGCAACCCGAACAACGGCCAATGCGAATGTCCAAGCGATAAACCCTATGAAAGCGGCGGCGCCTGCGAGGCTCCAAACTGCACTAACGGCGGTCTCTCCTGCCCCTCAGGACAAACCTGCAATTCAACATCTAAACTTTGTGAAACAACTAAAACCCCTGCGGAACTTTGCGCTGAAAAATTAAACCTTAACAGCGCATATAAAATTGTCACAAATTTTGAAGAACTGCAGAATGCGCTGCAAAATTCAAAATATGTCGTTATGGCTAATGATATAGAGGGCGACAGTATTTCATCGGGAGATGTTATAATAGATTCAATTGCTTATTTGGCTCGTGTAAATGGTTCTTCATTTGCTGAATGTAAAGATATTCCCCCGGTTACGTTGAAATTGAATTACTTAAAAGTTAGTGCCGGCCAACAGATACATATTACCGGCGGAACATCTATAGATATTCAACAAGTTGACTGCTTTGGCAATTTATATCTGGAATCTCCGGAAGCTCATATCGGTCAAATTGTTCTTGTTGCCACCTCTGGAATGAACACCCAATTAAATGCTATTATTGACAGTCTTGGAATTATGCCCTCTACAGCAGTTTATACAATTGATAAATTTATTGTCGAAGGCACAGGAGGGGCTGGTATTGTTTCTGCATACGGAGATCTCAGCGTCCCCGGCGGTTTTAACGTTCGTGAAAACGTAGCTCTCATAATTGCTTTAACCGGCTCTAATTTGATAATAGATTCTTCACCCTATTTTGATATCGGGACCCCGAGTACCGGTATTGTCGGGCATACAGAAATTACAGGTCAGGGATGTTTATACAGTGCCAATTATAAATACTGTAACGGCGGTATGCTTAATATTTCTTACTATACCGGAAATAATCAATGCCGCAGTGATATGGGTGATTTTATTATTAAAGACAAATATAACCAATGTGTAGACGGCATTACTTATATTGATATTACTAAGCGATAATTACGTTATCTAAGGAATGATTTTGACAGAAAAAAGCAGTCTGCCAGAGTAATTTTGTTCTTTGATAAAATCATCCCTCAGCAAAAGGTAAAAACAGGCGGATTAAGAATAATCCGCCTTTATTCCAAACCGATGTCGGGGCAAAGACCAAACTCTCGCAGCGCCTGCATAATCTCGGCCAGATAAAGACGCTCGCTATATTGCAGGCAGCCGTCCGATAAGCTGATTTTGATAACTTCGGCAGCCAATTCGGCAGCCTGTTCCGGGGTTTTGCTCCGCAGATTATCCAAAGCATGATAAAAATCATCTTCATCGGGATTATGTTCCTGCAGATAGGCAGCGATAAATTTATCGCTCAGCAGCTGAGCTTTGGTGTTATGCCGGTTCATGTAATCGGCAATCACCCGTAATTTGACGTCGGAAAAAAAACGGCTGCATTTGGCAATAAAAATTAAAATCACGATGTCATCGCGAATATTATCCAAAGATTTAAAGTCAAAAGCTTTTTCCAGCGGCGGCAGCTCTTCCGCTTCCTCCTGCCGCGTTTCTTCTTTCCGGCTCAGATAATCCAGATAAAGCAGATTCATGTCATCGTAATATTTTTCGGTCGTCAGATCGAGCAGATCGTGGATAAAAGCGGCGTTAATCACCCGGGATTTTTTGGTGCGGTAGAAATATAAATCCAAAAACAGAAATTCGCCTTTTTTCCAGATTTTTTTGATGGCAACGGTCTCTTCAATCATATTATTGTTGTAAACCAAATGGACAACAACATTATAAAAATCAGGATTGGAAGATTGTTCCATTTCGTAGTACATGAGATTTCCGCCGGTTAAGGTTTCGGGGTCAGCATTTCGGCCAGACGACCGACATAATTTTTTATAGTTTCTACCCTTACGGCATAACTTTCAAGATTTTTTTCAATAAACAATTTCTGGTCGGGACGAATTTTGACCTGGCCGAACTGTTTGGTGACAAAGTCCAGCAGCTTGTCAGCCGCGGCAAAGACATTATTATGAAAACTCAGCAAAATTCCTTTGGCGCCGGCATCGACTTTTTCAACATTGGCGGCGCGGCACAGCTGTTTAATCTCAACGGTTTTGAGCAGGTTGTCAACTTCTTCGGGGAGTTTGCCGAAGCGGTCAATCAGTTCTTCGCGCATATCCAGCAGGCCGGCTTTGTCCTTGATTTCGCCGATACGCTTATACAGCCCCAGACGGACGCCCAAATCGCGGACATAGGTTTCGGGAATCATAATCGGAATACCGGTGGTTATCTGCGGCGCCCAATCGCCGGTTTCTTTTTGCTTTTCGCCGAACTCGCCGGCTTTCAGACGCATAATTTCCTCTTCCAGCATATGCTGATACAGCGCGATACCAACTTCTTTAATATGGCCGGACTGTTCCTCGCCGAGGATATTGCCCGACCCGCGGATATCCATATCGTGACTGGCCAGCGAAAAACCGGCGCCGAGCGTATCCAGAGCCTGTAAAATATTCAGGCGGCGTTCGGCAATCGGTTTTAAGACTTTCTGCCGCGGAACGGTAAAATAGCAGTAACCGCGCAGCTTGGCACGCCCTACCCGGCCTTTAAGCTGATAGAGCTGCGCCAAACCGAACATATCGGCGCGGTGGATAATCATGGTATTGACGCTCGGCATATCAATTCCGGATTCGATAATCGTGGTCGAGAGCAGCAAATCGGCTTTGCCGTCGGCAAATTCGTTCATGACGTTTTCAAGCTGTTTGACCGGCATTTGGCCGTGAGCCACCAAAATTTTGATATCCGGCACCAGAGCGCGTAGTTCTTTTTCAACCCCGTAGATATCCGAAACCCGCGGGCAAACGAAGAAAGTCTGGCCGTGACGGAATTTTTCGCGGTAAATCGCTTCTTTTATCATAACCTTATCAAAAGGCATGACAAAAGTTCGGGCCGCCAGGCGGTCAACCGGCGGCGTGGCGATAATGCTCAGTTGTTTGACGCCGGTCAGCGACAATTGCAGCGTCCGCGGAATCGGCGTGGCGGTCAGCGTCAAAACATGGACATCGGATTTCAGCTGTTTGAGTTTTTCTTTATGGGCAACCCCGAAATGCTGTTCTTCGTCAATAATCAGCAGGCCGAGATTGGAAAATTTAATATCTTTGGCCAACAATGCATGCGTGCCGATGACAATATCAACCGAGCCTTCAGCCAGGCCGCGCTTAACTTCTTCGGCTTCTTTCGGCGTTACCAGCCGGGAAAGCATTTTTACCTTAAGCGGAAAGTTTTCCATCCGCTGTAAAAAATTATGATAATGCTGCCGCGCCAGCAAAGTGGTCGGCACGACAACCGCGACCTGACCGCCGGAAGCGGCCACGGCAAAAGCGGCGCGCAGCGCAACTTCGGTTTTGCCGAAACCGACATCGCCGCAGACCAGGCGATCCATCGGGATTCCGGCATTTAAATCCTGCATGACATCGGCAATGGCGTTAAGCTGGTCATCCGTTTCGCTGTAGGGAAATTTGGCGCAGAATTCATCATACAGCCCCTGCGGCGGCATAAAAACATCGGCAGTTTTTAAATGGCGCTCGGCGGCGATTTTTATCAGTTTCTCGGCAATATCGCGAATCCGCTGTTTAACCCGCGCTTTTTTAGCCTGCCAGGCCAGGCCGCCGATGGTGTCCAGCTGAATGTTTTCGTCTTCCAGCCCGTAGCGGGAGATAACATCGATATTTTCGACCGGAACAAAAAGTTTGGCGTCATTGGCATAAAGAATCTTCAGGCAGTCATGCGGCGCCCCGCCGGCCGTAATATTTTCCAGTCCCTGAAACCGGCCGATGCCGTGTTCGATATGCACGACCAGTTCGCCGACGCTCAAAGCTGAAACATCGGCAATGAAATCTTTAGAGGTGACTTTTTTGCTGACGCGGCGGTTCTGTCTTTCACCTAAGATATCCTGTTCGGTGATAACGCACCAGCCCTCGCCTCTGAAACCGTGGGCCAGATTCAGCACCGCCATGGCGGTTTTGTTTTTCGGCGTGTTCAGAAGTTCGTCCCAGTCTTCAACAAAGCGGACATCGCTGATACCGTGTTCGGCCATCAGCGAAAACAGACGTTCGCGCGAGCCTTCGGAATAGGCAAAAATAATGCGGCGCAATTTGCCGTTTTCCTGCAGGTAAGCTTTTAAATCATCATAAACCTGCGCGGCAGTGACGCTGCGCGCCTGGGCAAATTCGCGTCCCGGCAGAACCCCGGCGCTGAGGGTGTTTTCATCTTCCGGCAGCGTCAGATTGGTGAAAGCCGCGGCTTGTTTTTTCTTTAATATCGCCTGAAATTCAGCGGCGGTTAAAAACATCTCTTCGGGAGGAACCGGACGATAAACGTCAACTTCCGCAGCCGATTTAACTTTCAAAGCTTCCAGGCGGGCGGTATAATAATCGGCAATGCTTTCGGTTTTGGATTTGACCGCCTCCCCGACATTGCGGCCGGCAATCACCGCGGCGAGCGGGATATAATCAAACAAAGTCGGCAGCTTGTGTTCATAAAAGAAAGGCAGCCAGTTTTCCATACCGAGATATTTTCTGGAATTGGAAACGGCTTCATAAATTTCATCATCTTTGAAAGCTGCGCCGAAAGCTTCACGATAACGGCTGCGAAAATTTTTGACGGTATTGGCGTCAAGCACGACTTCGCTCATCACGTCAAAATTATAATGGGCCAGTTCGCCGGTGGTGCGCTGGCTCATTGCGTCAAAGGTACGGATACGTTCGACCTCGTCCCCGAATAAATCAATACGCAGCGGTTCTTCGGTGCCGACCGGAAAAATATCGATAATATCGCCGCGCACCGCATATTCGCCGGGTTCAATCACCTGTTCGACACGGTTATATCCGTTAACAGCGGCATAATGCATAAAATCATTAAAATTTAATTCCTTACCGACTTTAACTTCACGCATTGCATTAAGAAAAATCTTTTGCGGCGGCAGCTTTTGCAAAACGGCGGAAACGCTGGCAATGATTACCCGCGGATGTTTTTTGTCGGGGTTCGGACGTGCGGCCAGTTCGGATAAAACAGCCAGACGCTGGGCAACGACATTGACATTCGGCGAAACACGGTCATAAGGAACAGTATCCCAAGCAGGAAATTTAAGGGTGCGGATTTCGGGCGCGATGTAATTCAGAAGCGCGGCGGTACGCTCCAAAGCAAAACCGTCGCTGACAATATAGAGGATATCGGTTGAAGAACCGGCGGCCAATTCTTTGAGCAAAAAAGCGTCATAACCGTCCGGCACGGCGGCAACGGTTTTATTTTTCAGGCTGGCAATATCATTCAACATGGCTGTTCTTCATTATTTACATATCGGCATAATATATATACAATTGCCATCAGTTAGGCAACAGATTTTTTTGAGAAGAGCAGTCATGCGTCCGGAAATTCTTTTTCCTTTGTTTGCTTCGGTTGCCACGCTCGGCGGCGTGGGCGACAAAGGCGAAAAATTATTGCAGCGACTCTGCGGCGGCAGAGTGGCCGATTTGTTGTGGCATCTGCCGGTTAACCTTATCGACCGGACTTATTCCCCGCCCCTTATCAATGCCCGCCCTAATCTGATTGTCAGCCTTAAAGTCAAAATCATTGAACATGTCGCCCCGAAAACCTCAAAACAGCCTTACCGGGTCATCTGCTCTGACGGAACTGACCAGCTGACGCTGATTTTTTTCAAAGTTTATGCGCAGTCGATTGCTAAAAATCTGCCGGTCGGACAGGAAAGAATTGTCAGCGGCAAGCTCGAAAGCTTTAACGGCCAATGGCAGATGTCGCACCCCGACTATATCGTGCGGCCGCAGGAAGCGCCTTCGGTTATGGGAATTGAAGCGGTCTATCCGTTAACGGCCGGCGTTTCAAACAAAATCTTAAACAAAATCATTAAACAGGCATTGCAAAGGGTTCCCAGACTGCCGGAATGGCTGGAGCCGAATTTTAGCAAAGCCCGCAAGTTTCCGACTTTCAACGAAGCGCTTGCCGCCGCGCACCGTCCGCAGAACGCCGCCGACCTGCTGCCCTTATCCCTGCCCCGGCAGCGGCTGGCTTATGACGAGCTGCTGGCTAATCAGCTGGCTTTGGCCATGGTGCGCCGCGAGGTAAAAAAACAATGCGGCCGCGAAATCAAAGGCAACGGCCTGCTGCGCAAAAAGGTGCTTGACAGTCTGAATTTTAAATTAACCGAAGCGCAGGAGCGGGTTTTAAAAGAAATCGGCGCTGATCAGGCTTCTCCTTATCGTATGCTGCGGCTTTTGCAGGGAGATGTCGGCAGCGGCAAAACCATTGTCGCGCTGCTGACAATGCTGAATGCGGTCGAATGCGGCACGCAGGCGGCAATTATGGCGCCGACCGAAATTCTGGCCAAACAGCATTTGGAGACAATCCAGCCGCTGTGCGAAAACATCGGCATCCGCACCGAGTTGCTGACCGGGCGTACCAAAGGCAAAAGCCGAACCAAACTGCTGGAAGATCTGGCCGCCGGCAAAATCGACATTATTATCGGCACCCATGCCCTGTTTGTCGAAGACGTTACGTTTAAAGACCTGGCCTGCGTGGTGGTTGACGAACAGCACCGTTTCGGCGTACATCAGCGTCTCAGTTTGTCGGAAAAAGGCAACCAGGCCGATATTCTGGTGATGACCGCCACCCCTATTCCCCGGACTCTGGTGCTGACAGCCTACGGCGATATGGAATATTCAAAAATCGATCAGGTGCCCGAGGGGCGCAAACCGGTTGATACCCGGGTTATGCCGCTCGACAAGCTGCCGGAAATCGTCACCGCGCTGCAACGCAAGATTCAAAACGGCGCAAGAGCTTACTGGGTCTGTCCGCTGGTTGAGGAATCGGAAAAAATCGATTTGGCGGCGGCAATCGGCCGTTTTGAAAGTTTGCAAAAATATTTCGGCAGCGCGGTCGGTCTGGTTCACGGCAAGATGAAGGAAAAAGAAAAAGACCAGGTTATGGAAAGCTTTAAAAAAGGCGATATCAAACTGCTGGTTGCCACTACGGTTATTGAGGTCGGCGTGAATGTCCCCGAGGCGACGGTTATGGTTATCGAGCACGCCGAGCGTTTCGGCCTGGCACAGTTGCACCAGCTGCGCGGGCGGATTAAGCGCGGCTTTGAGGCTTCAACCTGTATTCTGCTTTATAATCCGCCTTTGAGCGAAAATTCGCGCGCCAGGCTGAATATTATGCGCGAAACCGAGGACGGCTTCCGAATTGCCGAAGAAGATTTGGAACTGCGCGGCGGCGGCGAATTGCTCGGCACCCGGCAGTCCGGTTTTGATGAATTCCGCCTGGCTGATCTGAGCGCGCATAAAGACCTGCTCTATACTGCGCATAAAGACGCACAGATGATTGTTGCCGCCGATCCGCAGCTGCAAAGCGCGCGCGGACAGACACTGCGGATTTTGCTGTATCTGTTTGAAAAAGAAGAATATGCCATGCAGGCCACCCCGTTGTTATAAAAAAATCTCCCCTCAATATCCAGCGAACACCTTAAGGAGACACAACAGTTTGGCAGGACGGATATTGCTTACCATAGCTTCTCCCTCTGAGTCGTTTGTCTTGAATTTTTATAAAAAAACAGCCTTATGATAAGGCTGTTTTTGGGTTCGTCGGCGTTTATGTTATTCTGTTACACAATAGCCGTTAACAAGTTTTTGTCCTATAGGGCAACCCAAACATTGGCCGTTGACACATACTGTATCCGAGGGACAGGTCATGAAATCACATGCCGACAGCGCGCGTGTCAAACATACGTTAGCCGAGCAATATTGCGATCGTACGCAAACCCCATTTCTGCATTCTTCTGCTGTACAGTCGCTGTCGCTGATACATTCAACACAACTTCCTCCATAGCTTATGGTGCCTGCCGGGCAAGTAGAAGTAACCGGCCCGGTAGTAGACGTACCCGGATCGGTAGGCGTAACCGGCTCGGTGATGGACGTATCCGGATCAGTAGGCGTAACCGGCTCGGTGGTGGACGTATCCGGATCGGCAGGCGTAACCGGCTCGGTAGTGGACGTATCCGGATCGGTGGGCGTAACCGGCTCGGTGGTGGACGTATCCGGATCAGTAGGCGTAATAGGTTCGACAGGTGTAGTAACAGGGGTTTCGCAAACACCGTTGTTGTCAATCTGGCCGCTCGGGCAGATGCATTGTCCGTTGTTCGGGTTGCAACTCTTGCCGCCCGAGCAGCTCACGTCTTTGCAGCGGTCTACCGTTTGGCAGCTGTTTCCGCTGCAGATTTCATTCGCCCCGCAGTCCGAAGCCGAAACGCATTCGACGCATTGCCCGTTCTCGGCGCAGACCGGCGTGCTTCCCGAACAGATAATGCCGCCGTTGCTGCAATCGGCTTGCTCACATTGTCCGTCTGATAAAATCTGTCCCGACGGACATTCGCACTCCCCG
>CALXTG010000055.1 GCA_944391355.1 uncultured Alphaproteobacteria bacterium | reverse complement strand
TATCCGTCTTCTTGTTAGAACGAGTCTTATAACCCTTCGTCGGTTTACCCCACGGAGTAACCGGATGGCGACCGCCGGAAGTACGGCCTTCACCACCGCCGTGCGGGTGATCAACCGGGTTCATCGCGACACCGCGGGTAACGGGTCTGATACCCATCCAGCGGGAGCGTCCGGCTTTACCCAAAGACTTGTTTTGGTTGTCAGGGTTGGAAACCGCGCCGACCGTAGCCAGACATTCTTCACGAACAACCCTTAATTCGCCGGAACTCAGTTTCAACTGAGCATAACCGGCGTCTTTACCGACCAGTTGAGCATAGCATCCGGCCGAACGAACCAGCTGTCCGCCCTTTCCGGCTTTTAACTCAACATTGTGCAAAATAGTGCCGACCGGCATATTTTTCAGAGGCATGGCATTACCCGGCTTAATGTCGGCTTTGGCCGAAGAAACGACCTTATCGCCGGCTTTCAGTCTCTGCGGAGCCAGAATATAAGCCTTTTCGCCGTCTTCATAGCTGATTAAAGCGATGAAAGCCGAACGGTTAGGATCATACTCGATTCTCTCGACAGTTGCCTCATTGTCAAATTTATTACGTTTGAAGTCGATGATACGGAGTTTGCGTTTGTGTCCGCCGCCGATTTTACGACTTGTAACGTGTCCGAAGTTGTCACGCCCACCGGACTTGGTAAGTCCTACTGTCAATGACTTCTCGGGAGCCCCTTTATACAGCTCGGAACGATCTACGATTACGAGCTGACGCAGGCCTGGAGATGTGGGCTTATAATTTTTCAAAGCCATGTCTTATATTCCTGTTGTAACATCAATATTTTGACCATCAGCAAGGGTAACGACCGCTTTTTTGTAGTCGGAACGCTGTCCGATCATACCCTTAAAGCGTTTTTCCTTGCCAAACTGACGAATAGTATTAACTTTATTTACTTTAACGTTAAAGATAGCTTCAACGGCAGCTTTAACTTCGTCTTTGGAAGCAGATAAAGGTACTAAGAAAGTAACTTTTCCGGCTTCGGAAGAAACCATCGATTTCTCGGTGATAACCGGGCGAAGCAAGGTATCATACATCTTCGCAGTTACATTGTTTGTATTTTTAGATTTAGCCATTTAATCTGTCCTCCAAGCAAGTAACAGCATCTTTAGTCAACACTAATTTGTCTTTTCTTAAGATGTCATATACATTGGCGCCAATAGTCGGCAGAACGTCAACGTCTGCAATATTTCTGGTCGCCAAGGCAAAGTTCATGTCAACTTCCTTGCCGTCGATGAACAAGCAATTATTCAGGCCGCAGGCTTGAAGTTTATTCTTCAGGTCTTTGGTTTTCGGGCTTGACAATTTTGCTTCGTCAATAACAACAAGGTTGCCCTCTTTGGCTTTCGCCGAAAGAGCGGTTTTCAGACCAAGCTTTCTGAATTTCTTGGTCAGTTCATGTGAATGGTCGCGAACAACCGGACCAAACACGATACCACCTTTTCTAAACTGAGTACCCTTGCGAGAACCCTGACGAGCCCGTCCGCCGCCTTTCTGTTTGAAAGGTTTGGCCGGAGTCAGAGCAACTTCGGAACGGCCTTTGGTTTTGTGGTTGCCCGACTGCAGTCTGGCCAGCTGCCATACGACTACGCGGTGCAGAATGTCGGCGCGGACTTCCAAACCGAAAATCGATTCGGGAAGCTCGATCGAGCCTACATTTTTGTTATCTAAACTTAAGATGTCCTGTTTCATAATCTTTTATCCTTATAACTTATGCATTATCAGCCGAAGTTTCTTCAGCTTTAACTGCAACAGGTTCATCAACTTTTTTCAGACCGGCAGGCAGAGGCAGCTCGACTTTTGCGGTTTTCTTAACGGCATCGGTAACGCGAACCCAGGCATTTTCGGCACCGGGAACGCCGCCTTTAACCATAATCAGACCGCGGCTGCTGTCAACGGCGACAACTTTAAGGTTCTGAACAGTAACTCTTTCATCACCCATATGTCCGGCCATTTTCTTACCTTTGAAAACTTTACCGGGATCCTGTCTTTGTCCGGTAGAACCATGAGAACGGTGAGATACGGACACACCGTGAGTGGCTTCCAAACCGGCGAAGTTGTGGCGCTTCATAACACCGGCAAAACCTTTACCGATAGAAGTGGAGCAAACATCAACATACTGACCGGGAACAAAATGTTCTACCGATAATTCATCACCGACGGAAAGCAGGCAGTCTTCAGAAACTCTGAACTCACCCAGCTTCTTTTTCGGCTCTACGTTAGCTTTGGCAAAATGTCCTTTCAGAGGTTTGGACACATTTTTAGCCTTAACGGCGCCCGTACCTAACTGTACGGCAGTATATCCGTCTCTGTCCAGAGTTTTAACGTCAACGACTTTCAGAGCGTCAACACTCAAAACCGTAACCGGAACATGAGTTCCGTCTGTTTCAAAAATGCGAGACATTCCAAGCTTTTTGGCGATTAGACCCGTACGCATTATTATATTTTCCTTTTCAATAGGTTGACCAATCATATTTCAAAAGGCCAACATTGTTATACTTAAATTAGAGTTTAATCTCTACATTAACGCCGGCAGCCAGATCCAGTTTCATCAAAGCATCTACGGTCTGCGGCGTGGGGTCGACGATGTCGAGAAGTCTTTTGTGCGTTCTGATCTCAAACTGTTCACGAGATTTTTTATCTACGTGCGGAGACATATTTACAGTAAACTTCTCAATCTGCGTCGGCAGAGGGATCGGCCCTCTGACATTAGCCCCGGTTCTTTTGGCGGTATGCACGATCTCTTTGGTCGACAAATCAAGCAGACGGAGGTCAAAAGCCTTGAGGCGAATTCTTATGTTTTGTGTATCCATCATTTTAATAGTTACCTTATAGCTAGACGGCAAAAATCTGACCTGATGTCAAACCTGCCATCTAAATGTTAAACTCTGCAAACTGTTAGGATATAACCTTTTGCGGTATGTTTTATATCTTCGCAAACTGCCCGGAAAAGCTTTCCCGCAGTCATTGTGGGCTCCTTGTAACATATCCGGAATTAATATGCAAGCAAAAAAATGCATGTTTTTCAACTTTTTTACCGCCCGCAAATAAAGACTCAGACTCTGTTTGAGTCGGCTTGACAAAATTTTTAAATCCGAGTCTAAAAAGCAGAATAAAAGCCCGATACCGGGCTTTTATTCTTCGACCTGTCAAACTGCCAAAGCCGGCGGAAGCTGCAGCCGCTTAAAGGCTGAGCGGCAG
>CALXTG010000054.1 GCA_944391355.1 uncultured Alphaproteobacteria bacterium | reverse complement strand
GTAATTTTGTTCTTTTCGACCATGCTTTCAATTTCTTCCGGTGAGAAACCGCTCAGCGTGTTCAGCAGTTTTTCGCGGCTGCAGCGGCAGCCGAAACTGTAGTCAATGCTTTTGCTGATAACCAGATTGTTGGCATGAAAAAGGCGATGCAAAAGTTCGGCAGAGGAAAGTTCGGCATCAAAGATTTCATCTTCGCGCAGGCTTTCGGCGAAGACTTTGGCTTCTTCCCACTGGGCGTTAAGATCATCACCTTCCTGAATTTTTCCGCCGATTTCGGGCAGTTTTTGCAACATCAGCCCGGCAGCCTGCCAGCTTTGCGAATCGCCCTCGGGAGCTTTAAGATACAGCTGCAGCCAGGTATCAATCTGTTCAGACTGTTTGAAATAGCGTAATGCCAGTTCGCTCATGGTCTTGCCCTGCAAATCCACGACACCCTGATAAAGTTCGGTATCGGGGCCCTGATCGACGGTGAAAGCGAGGTGGCCTTCGCCCATCAGGTGAGGCGCGGGCTCAATCTGCCCGTCGGTTTTGCGCAGCTGCTGCGAATGCGTCAGCCGCTGCTCGTCAAAACGGGCATAAGCACGGATTTTTCCTTCGGAAGTGACGTCAACCACGATTAGCGAAACCGGACCGTTGCTTTGGGTTTGCAGAGTGAACAGCCCTTTATATTTCAGGTTGCTGGCAAGCATGGCGGCAAGAACGATTGCTTCGGCCAAAACCGCCGATACCGGCAGCGGATATTTATGTTTGTTCAAAATGGTGTTGATAACTTCATTCATACGGACTAAGCGGCCGCGAAAAGCGCCGTTGTCAATATGAAAAGCGACACAGTTGTCAAAGTGATTGTTCTGCACTATAATGTTCCTTACGTAAAGTTGTTATGCTGATTGTATAATCTTGTTTAAAGGATTTTTCAAGTGTTTACGGAAGAAGAAAAAAATAAAACCCGGCGGTCGGTTAGAAAAATTACCAAGCAGCGGCTGAAAAATATCGGTTTATATTATTTGCAGCGGTTTGAAACTTCGACGGAAAATTTGCGACAGGTTTTGTACCGGCGAATACAAAAATATGCTTTTCAGAATCCGGAATTTAATCGCGGCGAAGCCGAAGGCTGGGTTGAAGAGGTGTTGGCCGAGTTTCAAAATTACGGTTATATCAGCGATGAACGTTATGCCGAATTAAAGGTTAAAAACTATATGGCGGCGGGAAAGTCGCTGCGTTATATTCAGGGAAAACTTAAGGCTAAGGGAATAGATGAAAATTTAATCGAACAATTTGCCGAAGAACAGGAGTATGATCCTTTTGCTGCCGCCATGCGGCTGGCGCGCAAAAAACACCTCGGCCCCTTTCGCCGCGATGAAGAAGAACGGCGGGATAACCGGCAGAAAGATATGCGTACTCTGGTGGCGGCCGGTTTTGATTATGAAACGGTTATGGCGGTTTTGGATTCAGAACAAGCGGAGAATGCTCTGTGAAGCCTGGCTTGCCAGCGAGAGCGAATTAACCGCCGACGGTTTCTTTAAAAGCTATAGCACAACCTGTTTTTCTGTCTAAACCGATTGAGCGGGGAGGCTAAAAATTTTTAACAGAATTGTTGAAAATGTTTGTCAAAAGACAATTGTTGCTGTAAGATAAAGCGATAACCGTAAGGAATTTCAGGAATGACGGAAGACACTAAAAAAGGTTTCGGTATCGATAAAATACATGATAAGGTCAAGCAGTCCAAAGAAGGAGATTTTTCTTGGAAAAAGGCTAAAGTTCTTTACGATCCGCGCTCGGAAAACAATGACGGCAATTATGGCGGCTGGTCGGCGGTTTCGCGCGGTTTGCCGCCGGAACGCAAACGCCGGCAGGAAGATACCTTTTTTTCGGGGCATATTGATTTTGCCGGGAAGAATCTTGAAGGCGGCAATTACAGCAGAGAAAACTTTGAAGGCGCCAATTTCTCGGTTGCCAACCTGAGCGGGGTTGATTTTTCCGGCGCCAATCTGCGCGGGGTCGATTTTTCCGGCGCTGATTTAAGCGGTGCCAATTTAAGCGGCGCCGATCTGACCGGGGCGGTTTTCAGCGGCAGCGTGCTGGTCGATACCAATTTTACCGGAGCTAATCTCAGCGGCGTCAAGCTGACGGAAGCCGATATTCAAAATGCCGTTTTGCTGGATATTGTCATTGATGATCTGGGGATTGAAGAGCTGCAGGCTTTAATCGAATATCTGGCTAAATATTCTCAGCATAAACTTAATTTCAAATTTCTGAATCTGACGCTGCTTGATTTATCGAAAATTGATTTGAAAAACGTTGATCTGCGCGGAGCGGATTTTACCGGCATTGATTTTACCGGCATTAATATCATGGAACTGGATTTAAGCGAGACCAATATTACCCCGCAGCAGATCGCGCAGGCTTTGGGAAGGGTTCCGACCCCGCAGGAGCTGAAACAGATTATGGCGCCGAAAAAGAAAAAAGGCAAAGAATTTAAGGGAATTGATTTTACCGATTTATTTTTGGGAAATAAGGAAATCGGAGTTTGGGATATGACAAAAGCCAAATGTCTGGATATCGGCAAGGTTCTGGAAGCCGGAAAGAAAGTATTCCGGAAATCGGGCGAGAAGCCGCCGGTTAAAGACAGCGAGGCTTTGGAATATATTAAGGAAGAAAAGGAAAAAGAGGCCAAAGGGCATAATGCCGAGCTGCGGAAAATCATTGAGGAGCGCAAACGTCAGGAGCTTGAGGCCCGCCGCGCCATGAAGCAGGAATTTCAGCAAGAGGTTGCCAAAGAAAAAACACCGGAACCTCCCGCGCCGGAGAAAAAGGCCGAGAAAAAAATCAGCCGCGAGAATATGGAACGAATCCGCAATATGCGGGACAGGTCGCGTGATTAGGCGGAAAGGCGGTCGGCATGGCGGGACGTTATCTTCAGACCGGGCAGCGGTTCAGATACAAGGTTATCATCACCCTGCTTGCCAGTTTGTTTGCTTGGGTTCTGCTGAGTCTTTTATTTTTTTGGGCCGCTTATATTTTTAAGTTTGGTTTAAGCCTGCAGAATTTGGAATCGGCCGGCGATATCTGGGGAAATTTTCTGCGGAATCCTTTTTATTTGTTCAGCCTGTATAAAGCCTGGGGCGGTATGCTGCTGTCCGAGGCCGGTCCTCTGTCGCCGTTGTGTCTGCTGCCGGCCGTTCCGCTGCTTATGCTGCTGATATTTTGGGCGGTAATGTATAAGCGCAGCGATTTTGCTTTTCATTTGTGGTATCGCCTGCATAAGCGGCTGGCGCAGCATGAAGATATTGAGGCCATGGGGCTGTTAAAAGGGCGGTTGATGAATCTGGGGAAGCATGAAGATGAAACCATACGGCTCAGCCAGCCTTATTCGGTGTTTTGTTTAGGAACCCCGGGAAGCGGGAAAACGTCGGGGGTGGCGATCCCGTCGATTTTGGAATCGGACGGTTACAGTATTGCGGCCGTTGACAATAACGGCGGTCTGGCTCGTTATACCAGCGGTTACCGGGCGGAGAAAGGGCCGGTTTTTTATTTTAACTGGGAATTGGAGGATAATCCCCGGCAGGGAGAATTCTGGCCGCGCTGGAATCCGCTGTCTTTTGACAATATGCCTCCGGCCGGAAAAAGGCGCGACGAATATCTGTTGTTTATGGCCCGTTATCTGATTCCGCTTCCGGAAAACAGCCGCGAGGACAATTATTGGGTCAGGTTGTCGGTTTTGGCGCTGGAGGGACTGCTGCACTTCTTTGTCAGCAAAATTGAACAGGCGCAGGCAAATGATTATTTTCTGGGGTTGTTTCTCGAAAAGTCGAAGCTCGGTGCCGAAGACAGGGAAATTCTTCTGAGTTATTATGCCGATATGCCTGAGGAATACAGTCGGCCGGCAATTAAAAATCTGCAGGAAAACAAGCTTGACCATGATAATTATCTGCCGGTCGGCAGCTGGGAGGGAATCCCCGAAGCCTGGCAGGGAAAAGAACTTTGTCCGGCTATGTTTGCCGATTTTCTGCTGCGGCGTTATTTTGAGGTTTCGGCTGCGGCCGGGGCCGCAGATATCGGCGGCTGGAAACTGGTTGCCGAAAGTTTTCTGGCTGAAGCCGAGTTATTTGCCTATCATCAGAAGGCCCGGGCGGTATTGCGGCAAATTTCCTATTTGTCGCGTAAACAGCGGGGAATTATTTTTCCGATGCTGCTGCAGCCGCTGTCGATGTTTCGCAGCGGCAGTCTGCGGGAGAGAACCGCGTCAAGCGATTTCCGGCTGCGGGATATGCGCGGAATGAAAAACGGCAAAGGCGTGACCGAGCCGGTTACGCTTTATAATGTTGCCGGCACCCGAGCGGCAAAATTTATCTCGCGTTTTCTGATAGACGTTATGTTGAATGAGCAGCTGAAAGAAGAAAAGAAGCCGGAAGATTTGCCGGTTCTTTATGTCTTTGACGATTTGTCGGAAATGCCGTCCTGCAAAAATCTGGGAGAAGCTCTGACGCACGGCCGGACGAAAGATATTTCTTTTCTGCTGCTCGGAAATGATGTGGGACGTTTGCAGAAGATTTACGGTACGGAAGGATTGGAAGAGATTATCAGCAATACGGCATATAAGCTGATGATCGGCGACAATAACCGGCAGCTGAGTCAAAATTTTGTCCGGCTGGCGGAATTCGCTACCAAGTCGGTGCAAATTCCCCTGAGCGATATCGGCAGCTTCAGCCGCGCCAAAGGAGGCCTGAGCGATGCCGGCTATTATCTGAAGCTGGCGAAGGATTTGCAGTCGCCTTCTAAGCGGGAGAATATCAAAAAAGGCAGCCATCTGCTGCTGGCAGAGGGATATTATCATCTGCCGATGCAGCTTAAAACAGATTATTTTTACAGAAATGAAGCTTTGCAGCGCAAAGCGCTCAGCGATGCGGCTTATCTGTTGGATGACAAATTTCTGCGGCGGCGCAATCCGCAGGACAAAGAAGTTCCCGGAGTCCTGAAGGCTTTGGAAGGTGCCGGTATCAGACTGGAAAGAGAAGAAGATATTGACCGTTATCTGCATGATTATTATGAAGAAGCCGTTGAAAATATGCAGGAGCTTCCCGATGCCGAAGCGGTTTTGGCCGACGATATTTCCGCGCGCTGGAAGAAAAATGATACGGCCGGCAGCGGGAAAGGGACGGAGCAGAATGACGAGTGGTGGCTGTCGGAAGAGGGATTTTCGCTTCGGGAGCCAAATGACAAAAATCCCTTCGATAAAAATGGACAAAACCCTTAAAACGGTTTATACTGTTTGAAATATCCGGAGTTTTCTTATGACGTTAAAATATCAGGAAAATGATTTTGAACAGGATTTAAAGAAGCTGATAAAACAGGGCGGTTTTGCCTTGTGCTTTGAACCGGCTTACCAGCAGGATTTTCTCAATTACATAGCGGATGATCTCAAAGCGCTTGAAAAGCTGCTGAACAGCGGCGTGGATAAGGCGGCGCTGATAAATTACCGCGAGATGACGGATGTTGCGGCCAGCAGCCGGGGAAAACCGGTTTTTAAAATCCAGGCTCTGCGGCAGGCATTTTTTCGGGCTTTTGGGGAAGAAGGCGATGAAATTTTATCGCGGTCGCGCATAATGCGGCGGGAGGAAAGCGGCGAGATATCTTTCGGCGAGACTTGGAAACAGATGGGAAAAGGCGGTCTGGACGGGGTATGTATTACGTCAGTTCCGAAACGCCTGATCGTTGTTTACGGAACCGGACGGACACGTCCGGAGCAGGAGATTAACGGTTTTTATCATGAGAGCTGCCATGCCCTGCAGGTTAAGTATAGTTGTTTTAACGATAAAAATTCGCGGTTAGCGGCGGAATATCTCGATAAACTTACCCGGCGGGAAGATTTTGCCGGGGAGGGGCTGAAAAGGCGGCTGTTCAGCGCTTATCATTATCATAAATACAAACTGGAAAGCCAGGCCGAAACTTTTGCCGCGGCGGTGCGATTGTTGAAAACGCCGGATAATGAAACTTTTGAGCAGGAAAGAAAAGCCGTATCGGCTGCGGCGCTGCTGCGTCTGTGGGGCGGTTTGGGAGATAAACAGAGTTGTTATTATAATTGTTTCGGCGCGGTAAAGCAGCTGGGTGCGGAGCTGCGGCAGGCCGGAGAAAAGGGGCGGCGGAGTTTTTGTCGGACCGGGGGCGGATTGGATTTTGTAAAAATTCTTCGGTATACCGAAAAGCTGGTGAATGAAAATTCGTACGGAAAGGCCGCTTTTTTGCGTTATCGGGGTTTTTGCGGCGGAGAAAAAGAGTTGGCGGAACTGGATAAAACCTGCTTTAAGCAGTTAGCCGCGGATGTGCCTCTGCTGCGGGATAAGTTTCGTCCGGCGGTGCCGTCTAAGCCGCGGCGAACCGGCAGTTTGGTTCGTCTGGCCGATGCGCTGAAATGCTGTGCCGATGAAGATGAAGTCAAAAAGTTATTTACCGGACTGCGGCAAGGACGGGACGCGGCGGCGGTCGAGCCTTTTCTGCGTTTGTACGAACAACGCCAGAGCGGAGAGTTAAGCCGGTTGCTGCGGCAATTGTCCTCGCGTTCGGATACAGAACGTTAAAATAACTGTTTTCTTTTTTATTTTTCTGCTATGTTCTATATATGTTTTTAATCCGAATCGGTGAAGCTTATGGAAGATACCTTATTTTCGTCACAGGTAAAGCGGCCGCTGGCCGACCGTCTGCGCCCGCAGTCACTCAGTGAAGTGGTGGGGCAGAATCAGGTCGTGGGAGAAAATGCCCCGTTGGGACGTATGGTGAAGGCCGGAAAGGTGACGTCGTTTATCCTCTGGGGGCCGCCGGGATGCGGAAAAACAACAATCGCCCGATTGATTGCCGAACATACCAACTTATATTTTGAGCAGATTTCGGCGGTTTTTTCCGGGGTTGCCGATTTGAAGCGGGTATTTCAATATGCTCAGGAGAGAAGGGCGAATCAGGGAAAAGGGACGCTGCTGTTTGTCGATGAAATTCACCGTTTTAACCGCTCGCAGCAGGACGGTTTTCTGCCTTATGTCGAAGACGGCACCATTATTCTGGTCGGCGCGACAACCGAGAATCCGTCTTTTGAGCTGAATGCGGCGCTGCTTTCAAGGTGCCAGGTTTTTGTTTTGAACCGTTTGAGCGCCGAGGATTTTGAGGTTTTGTTACAACGCGCCGAAAAAGAACTGGGGCGCAAACTGCCGATTGACGAGGAAGCCAGACAGTTTATCAAAGATACGGCCGACGGTGACGGACGCTATATCCTGAATATTGCCGAGAGCATTTTTAATTATGCGCAAAGCGGCGAGATTTTTGACAAAGAGGCGATCGTGCAAATAATCCGTTCGCGGGCGCCGGTTTATGACAAAGGGCGCGACGGGCATTATAATCTGATCTCGGCGGTGCATAAATCTTTGCGCGGTTCCGACGTTGATGCGGCGCTTTATTGGGTGGCGCGGATGATTGAGGCCGGCGAGGATCCGAAATATCTGCTGCGGCGGTTGACCCGTTTTGCGGTGGAAGACGTATCAATGGCCGATCCGCAGGCGGTGATTCATGCGATAGCCTGTTGGGATACTTATGAAAGGCTGGGGTCGCCGGAAGGAGATCTGGCATTGTTTCAGCTGGCGGCTTATCTGGCGACGGCTCCGAAATCGGCCGGCGTCTATAAAGCGATGCATAAGGCGAGGGATCTGGCGCGTAAAACCGGTTCGTTAATGCCGCCGAAACATATTCTCAATGCGCCGACCAAGCTGATGAAAGAACTCGGATACAGCGACGGCTATGTCTATGACCAGGATCTGGAAGACGGTTTTTCGGGACAAAGTTATTTTCCGGAGGGAATCGCAAGGCAAAAGCTCTATCATCCGGTTGACCGCGGTTTTGAGCGCGAAGTGAAAAAAAGAATCGACTATTTTGATAATCTTAGACGGGAAAAGAATAAGGATAAACAAGAATCATGATGTGGTTTAGCATATTTACGGGCGGTGGAATCGGTTCGTTGCTGCGGTATCTGCTGTCGGCTCGGGTCGGCAATCATTGGGGAATTATGACGGTTAATCTGTTGGGGGCTTTTTTAATTGGGGCGGTTTACGGATTATGTTTGCAGCGGCTAAATCTTTCTTCCGAAACAAAAGCTTTTATTATTACCGGTATGCTAGGCGGTTTTACGACTTTTTCTACTTTTATGCTGGATTTCGGCCTTTTAATGAATCAGCAAAAATATGCCGAGGCCTGCCTGTATCTGGCCGGGTCGGTATTGTTGGGCATTCTGTTTCTCTATTTGGGAATGCTGAGTGTTAGAATCTGGGAATAAATCTCTTGTATATTTGCAAAGCTTAATTTACTCTGGTGCCGTCAGGAGTAAGGAATCGTTATGGGCGTAGAAATTGTCAAAGTAAAAACCGTTGATGACGGCATGCGGCTGAACCGCTGGTTTTTGAAATATTATCCAGGTTTGGGAATCGGAAGGCTGCAAAAGCTTTTACGTACAAAGCAAATTAAGGTTGACGGAAAAAAAGCCGAAAGCAATACCCGTCTTGAAGCCGGGCAGGAAATCAGAGTGCCGCCTTTGGATAATGAAAAACAGGTTCCCGAGGTTCGGGTTATTTCGGCCAAAGACCGGGATTTTATGCAAGGGCTGGTTATTTTCAAAGATCAAAACATTATTGCGCTGAATAAGCCTTCGGGGCTGGCGGTACAGGGCGGCAGCAATACCTATCGTCATATCGACGGCATGCTTGAGGCTTTGCAGTTTGAGGCGGCGGAAAAACCGCGGCTGGTTCATCGTATCGACAAAGATACCAGCGGAATTTTGCTGCTGGCGCGAAATCGTCAGACGGCCGATCTGCTGACCAAAGCTTTTCGCGAGCATACGCTGCCGAAAACTTATCTGGCATTGACAGCGGGATGTCCGAAACCACAGGCCGGCGAGGTTAAGGCACCGCTGGAAAAAATCGGCGAGAAATCGCAGGTAACGGCGGAAGGCAAAAAAGCCGTGACGCTTTACAGGGTCATTGATGTCGCCGGTGAAAAATTTGCCCTGATCGAAGCGTCGCCTCTGACCGGGAGGACGCATCAAATTCGCGCTCATCTGGAATATATCGGCTGCCCGATTGTCGGAGACGACCGCTATTTCGGAGCGGAGAGAAAAAGATTTGCCAGTTTAAGCGATAAACTGCATCTTCATGCATACAAAATCGATTTATCGCGCCTATATAATAAAAAACTGATTATAACTGCCCCTCTTCCTGCGCATTTTAAAGACAGTCTGAATGCGCTGGGTATTAATTTTAAGGAGTAAACAATGCTTAAGTTCATTAAAGCCGTCGTGGTTATTTTTCTGGGAATTGTTATTATTGCCGGGATTACGGGTTATTTTTTCGTTCGGAATTTTGACCTCAACAAGTATAAATCCTATGCTTCGGAAATTGTGGAAAATCAGCTGGGCCGCAAGCTGGCGATTAACGGCAATGCCAGTTTGGGAATTTCTTTAATTCCGACCGTGATTGTCGAAGATGTCGAACTGGCAAATGCTCCCTGGGCGGCGAATCCGCAGATGATTAAAATTCAGAAACTGGAACTTAAGTTTGCGTTGCTGCCGTTGTTGAAGAAGCAGATTGTCATCGACAAGGCAATTTTGTCGGCGCCGCAGATTTACCTGGAAACAGCAAAAGACGGCAAAAACAACTGGGAATTTCAAACCGTTAAAAAAGCTCAGCCGGTTGCGGCCGCATCGGGCAACTGGCTGATTTCCGAGGCTCAGGCGCAGGAAAGCAAACCGGCTGCGAATGCTCCGGATAATATGCTGACGAATTTAGTTGCCAAAAACGTGGTTATCGAGAACGGCGCCGTTCAATATAACAACAAAGGACAGATAAGTAATTTGACAATTAATAGCGTCCGTCTGGCAGCGCCGAGTGTTAATGACAATATCAGCGGCAGTTTTGATGTGGTTTATAACGGCGATAAAATTAAAGGCGATCTGAATGTCGGATCTTTGTCGGCTTTGTTTGACGGTAAAAAAGATTATCCGGTAACGCTCAGCGCGCAGGCGATGGGTGCGGATATTAATATTGACGGCGCTGTCGCAGAGGTTATGACGGCTCCGCGGTTTGCTTTTAATACCAATCTGTATAATCCGGCCGGAAATTTCGGCGCGCCGGAAACAACCCTGACGGCTTATGTCAGCGGCAATACGCAGCAGGTCAATGCCGATATTAAGCTTTTGAATATCGTCAATAATAAGATTACCGGTAAAGTCAGCGCCGACATTGCGGGAAAACTGCCGTCGGTTAAAGCTGATCTGACCAGTGATCAGATTAATTTGCAGAATTTTAATACGACTTCAAGCCCGATGGCTTTTGAATTTCCGTCTTTAATCAGCGAGGCTCAGGCTTTGAGCGTGGTTCCGGCAACCCCGGTTCCGTATCAGCTGCTGAAAAGCCTGAATGCCGATGTTAATCTGAAAATCGGCAGCCTGATTATCAATCCGGCAATGTCGGCATCAAATGTGCTGCTGAATGCCAAGCTGCTTAACGGGGTGCTGACGGTTAATCCGCTGCAGCTGCAGTTCGGATCCGGTGACATTGCCGCCAAAATGACGGTAAATGCCAATAATCACAGCGCGCAGCTGAATTTGACCAGCAAAGATATTTTATTGCAGCAGCTTCATAAAGAATTTGTTGTCAGCAATAACGGTGATTTCGGCATTGTTTCCGGAGGCAAAACCGATGTCGAAGCCAATTTGACGACCAGCGGCGACACATATCGGCAGCTGGTGCAGAATCTGAACGGTCTGGCTGTGGTAATGGTCGATCAGTCAGTGATTAAAACCGGAGCCTTGAAGTTTTTGTCCGGAAATGTCATCAGCCAGGTCTTGAACGTATTGCAGTTTAACAGCAAAAAAGTTACGGAGCTGGATTTGAACTGTGCGGTCGTCCGGGTGGATTTTGCCAAAGGCAAGGCTGTTTTTCCGAAAGGCATTGCGTTTAATGCCAAACAGCTGAATCTGGTCAGCGACGGTAAAATCAATCTGGTAAACGATGCGATTGATTTTACGGTTCATCCCTATTCGGGCAAGGTGGTTGACAGCAATATCGCGCAGGCGCTGTCTTCCTTTATTAAGGTAAAAGGAACAATTAATGATCCCAAAGTAACGCTTGATGACAAGCAGGCTTTGAAGGCTATTGTCGGGGTAGCGACGGCCGGTCCGGCCTATCTGGGTTCAAAACTGGTTGTCGATGCCGACAGTACGCCTTGTTATACCGCTTTGCAAGGAACCCCTTATCAGAATCGTTATCCCGGCCCTTCTAAAACCGAGCAGGCCGGACAAGATGTCTATCAGGGAGCCGCCCAAGGGGTTGATGACGGTATTAAGGCCGTTAAAGATACGGCAAAAGAACTGATTAATATTTTTAAGAAACCCAAAGGAACGAACTGATGACTTTTGACTTGAAGCAGGCGGCGGCAGATATTGCCGCCGACCGTGATGAGATTATCGATCGTCTGGTTAAATTTTCCACGACCGATATGTTGCTGTTTTGGGGAAACGAAAAGACGCTGATCGAACGGCAGAATAAAATCTGGAATCCGATTATTAAATGGGTTAATGACAGCATGGCGTGTCATTTTAAGGCGACGCACGGTCTTGATGTCGCCGAGAATGAAGAAGACGGCGCCAGGGTGCGGCATTTTCTGAAGTCGCTCAGCGATAAAGAACTGGCGGCCTTTTATGCCGCGGCGCTTGCAACCCGTTCAGTGCTTTTGGCCAGCGCTTTGGTAAGAGGAAAAATTAATGCCGAACAGGCTTTTGAGGCCGCTTATCTTGAAGAGCTGTGGCAGGCCGAAAACTGGGGGTCGGTTGAGGAGGCCGAAAAAAGCCGTGCCGAACGAAAAAAAGAGATTGCCGATATCGCGGCCTTCTTAAAATCTTAGCAGTGCGCCGTGCGAAAAGAAGTTAATCTGAAAATTGAAGGGAGAGTTCAGGGAGTCGGCTTTCGGCGCTGGGCGCAGAAAACCGCTGAAGAAATCGGCGGTATTTCAGGTTGGGCGGCGAATCTGGATGACGGCAGCGTCGAGCTGGCGTTGGCCGGAGACGAAGAGGGAATTGAGCGGATGATTGCCGCCTGCCATAACGGGCCGTTATGGGCGCGGGTCGACCGGGTCAGTTTTTTGCCGCGCAAGTCGAGCGGTTTTTTCCCGGAAATCGAAGCGGGAAAGTTTAAAAGATTTTAAAATAAAATACATAATCCGTATAGTTGTTTTCGGGCAAGCCGGGGCATATATCCTAGAGTGATGTTATTCACTATAAGGAGAAAAATGATGCAAGTTGCCAGAACCAAAGAGAATCTTAAAAGATGTCAGTGTATGGACTGTCCCTCTTACACAACGACCTGCAAGGTTAAGTCTTTGCCGGAGAATCTTTATCATATGATGGGGAATCTGGAAGAAGTCGATCATTATGAAAGCATGTTCTGCGCGTTTGAAAAAAGCCACTGTATCGAAGAAGACCGCGGCTGCCTTTGCGACACTTGTCCGGTTCATAAAGAATATAATTTAAAACGTGAAGATTATTGTCTGCAAACCGGCGGTTTGGATAATCCGTCGGAAAAATGCGGAACTTGTACGGCGGGTTATAAAAATCACTAAACGGCAGCCTACAGGTCGCTGTTTCAATCATTTATATGAAGACACGGAGCAGAAATGAGAAAAACAGGTGGTCATTCCAATCTGGTCCGGGCCTATCACCAGGCTTTGCAGGCGGCTAAGTCGGCCAAAGACATCAATGCCGAAATCGCCGCCTACGGCAAAGTGATTGAACTCGGTCAGAACAGTACCGGCAATGAGGAAGATATCGTCGACAAGAAGTCGCTCATTTTGTACTGGTCATATAATAATATTGGTGATGCCCTGACCAGAAAAAATCAAAGTAAAATTATTTTCAATAAAAACAATTATAATCTGGCGCTCGATTATTATCAGCAAGCCTATAAACTGGCGCGGGACAATGCCGAAAAAATTGCGGTTTTGAAGCGTATGGCCTATAATTACCGGCTGATGAAAGATGATGAGGCATTTTATAAATGCTTTTTGAAAATTATTGAGCTCAGTCAGGATAAGGACAAACGCGAGGCTTATGTTGCTTTGGCCGAAATGCAGAAAAATGCCGATGAGGCTGCCGCTCTTTATGAACGGGCATTGGAATATGTCCCCAAAGAAGATACGGATGTGGCCGGAAAATGCCTGAATACGCTGCAAATTTGCAGGGAATTGCTGGTTCTTTATCAGGAGCTGGATATTCCCCAACAGCAGAAAAGAATTTATGATTTAATGAATAAAACGGCCGTTTTGGCGGTTCGGTCGCTGGAAGATAAAATTGACGGTGAGGATAATCGAATCCGTAAGCTTGAGCTGTTTGCCAAGCTGATTGAGGTAAACAGAAATTATCTGCAAGCCGATGATAATCGCTGCGGCTGTCTGTACCGGCGCATGAATGATCTGTTGAAAAACGGCGAAGAGTTTGAGTTCGGCGGCATTAAATACAGCAAGAATATTATCCGCCGGATGCTGACGCCTCTGCACTGAATAAAAAAGTTTGCGAAATCATTGTCGCTTCTCTGGACAAGTATAACTTCGGGGTATATATTGTCTGTATTAACAAAGTAAAACGCTGTCGGAAAGGAGAGGAACATGACAATGGGACAAAATGCCGTTTTAGCTTATCAGTATGCTAAAGAAATCAGTAAAAGCAGTCCGCGCCAGTTGGACCGGATTGTTGATATGTTCAGCAAAGTTGCCGAAATTGCCCATGCCTTTCC
Source organism: uncultured Alphaproteobacteria bacterium (assembly GCA_944391355.1). GTDB lineage: Bacteria > Pseudomonadota > Alphaproteobacteria > RF32 > CAG-239 > CALXWF01. The sequence continues at coordinate 12,959 of CALXTG010000054.1, read as the reverse complement.
GCAGACAGTCATGACGGACAAAGGTATCAGCTGTGATGTGGAATATCTTTGTTACCGTGAGATTGCCAGGGCAAGACGCAAGATGAACGAAATCGGATCCGGGTATCATTTTGATATGAAAAATTATCATGAATCGGCCCGATATTACCATAAGGCTTTCGAACTGGCCGCCACCCCGGAAGAAAAGCTTACGTCTCTTGACGGCGAGGCGAGCTGTTATTGGAATTTGGGCAATAAGCAAAAATGGTGTGATGTCAAGGAACAGCAGATTGATTACATCAGTGAAAAGGACCGGCTGAAAACCGTGTTGGAAATAGCCCGCGAGCAGAAAAACGAAGAACGTAAAAATAATCTGCTGCGTTTGGTAAAAGTTTAGGATAAAGCCCCGTGACAGCGGGGCTTTTTTCTTTACAAATATTTTGTGTCCGGCTATATTGAACAGACAAAATGATTATTGTTAAACTATAAATAATTAAGCCTATGGAAAAAGATTTTCTTTTGCATGGATTCATATTTCCGGTTTTTCAGCTTTGTCTGCTGATAATTTCCGTTTGCATAACCATTGCGGTTTTGAGCAAAAATAAAACTGCCCGTATAATCAGTCTGCAGATTGTCTGTATTTTGGGCGGTTTGGGCATGGGGATTATCGGCTATTGCGGTATTTGGTCTGCTGTAATGCTTCCCTGCGCGGTTATGCTTTTGATTGCTTTCGGCGTAAGTATGGGAAAGTGCTGTGATAAATCGTGAAAAGATGGAAAGTATTTTTTTATTTTTGGTGATTGTTGAAGTTCTGTTTTATGCGGCGGGGCGGATAACAAATGTTCGTTACGGTGAGTTAATCGGCATGCGGATTTTTCTTAATGTCTGCATCGCGGTTTTAATCGTAATGTGTCTGATCATGAATTTCCTTGGCTCGGCAATGCTTTTAGCGGCAGTTTTGCTGTTGTTTGAGTTGATGCCGAAATCTTGGTTATGCAACAAAAAAGCTGAGAATTAGTTCTCAGCTTTTTTGTTGCATAAAATTTGATATTCGGCTTTTTTATGGCGCAGAAATTCCCGGTTGGCGCCTTGCAACGGAGCCGGTTTGCGGGCAATTGAATATTGCGGCAGCAGTTTTTTTATTTCTTCGGCCGGTTTGCCGAAAGCGGCAGCGGGAATACGGATTTTTTTGTTTTGCCCGGCCGAAACCCTGGGCGTGATTTCGCCGCTGTCGGCGTCGATGAATTCTTCAAAACTCAGGCGCAGATTTTCCAGACTTCCGGGCAGCAGAAATTCGATGAATTCGCCTTGGTTGATGTAGTTGCGGATTTCAAAAATTGCCTCATCTCCCTGCCATTCGATAATTGAACCGGCGAAAAGCCAGTCGCCGAGGGTGCGGGTATATTCGTAGTTCTGGCTGATTTCGGTCAGCTTGCCGTCATGGAAGCCGAGACAATAGCCGCGGTTTTGCAGGGTATAAAGCTCGTCCATGTAGTTTTGCCAGTTCCAGGCTTGTGGATTTTTATACCAGTCGTCGATGGCCTGGCGATAAGTGCGGGCAACGATTGCGGCATAATATTCGGTTTTATTGCGGCCTTCGACTTTCAACGAATCCATGCCGATGGAAAGCAGGTCGGGCAGGCGCGGCAACAGGCACATGTCTTTGGAGTTGAGCAGATAGCCGCCGTGTTCGTCTTCAATAATTTCATAATATTCGCCGGGGCGGAATTCTTCTTCAAGCAGAAATTCAAAACTGTCCTTGTTATGTTCGTCAATCAGCAGTTCTTTGACCGAACCGTCTTTTAAGCGCAGGTGCAGTTTATAATGCCAGCGGCAGCAATGGGCGCATTTGCCCTGGTTGGCGCTGCGGTCGGCCAGATAATTGGAAATCAGGCAGCGGCCGGAATAAGACATACACATGGCGCCGTGCATAAAACACTCCAGCAAAATATCGGGGCATTTTTGCCGGATTTCCTTCATCTCCTCATAGGTGACTTCGCGGCCGAGCACACAGAGCTTTGCCCCTTGGTTTTGCCAGAATTTAACCGCCGGCCAGGAGCAGATATTGGCCTGAGTCGAAACAAAAAGGTTTAGTTCGGGGGCATTTTCTTTGACAAACTGAAAAACGCCGGGGTCGGCGATTAACACGCCGTCGGGCTGCAAATGTCGTAAGGTTTCGACAAACTGCGGCAGCTTTTCGGCCTCGCGGTTATGAATAAAAAGGTTTAATGTTAGGTAAATTTTTTTGCCGTGCTCATGGACGAACTTTATTCCTTCTTCCAAATCTTCAAGAGAGATTTTGGACTGAGTGCGCAGACTCATATCCGGGGTGCCGGCATAAACGGCGTCGGCGCCGTAGAGAATTGCGGTTTTGAGTTTGACCAGCGAACCGGCGGGCAGGAGTAATTCTGATTTGGCCATAGTTATTCCTCGGTTGTGATTTTGCGGGTATAGACATTGAGGGCGCCGAGATCGGTTTTTTCTATTTGAATCCGGGCAATAAACGGCAGCCGGGTTTTTTCGTCTTCAAGAATCCAGAAATAGACCGGACGGTCGGAGGTAAGATCCCAGAGCAGGTCGTCGCCTTTGGCGCCGAGTTTGTCAATATACATCGAACATTTGGCGGCCTCTCCGGCATAAGGCGAATATTCCGAGGCGTTTAACGGTTCTTTGCCTTCGTCTTTGAAAATGACGTCAAAACGGCGTTTGCCGTCAAAAACCTGCATCCGCGCGTCGCAGAATTTCAGTTTGTTGTATTGCCGGGCCAGTTCGGCAATCACGGTTTGCAGATCGGTGGTATCCCGGTTATCGGGATTGGGCAGAATCTCGACTTTTTTGCTTTTGTCGTTTTTGGAGCTGAGGCGGTAAAGCGGGTTGCCTTTATCATCATAGACCAATTCTTTGCTGCGGCGGTTGAAACGGCTTTGCGATTTATATTTATAGCTGGCGGTTTCAAGCTCATCGCCTTTGATGCGCCCGGAGGTGGCATATTCGGCTTTAAATGGATAAAGCGTGTCGAAAATTCCGGCGGTTCTGACGGTTGATTTGACCTCGTATTCCCCGGGAGACAGGCGGTAAGTAAATTCAGTCCGGCTGGCGTTAAAGGGGCCGATAAAAACCGTAAAATCATGCGTGACGCCGGAAGCATCGGCTTGTCCGGCAAAGAGACAGAAAAAAGCGCTCAAAAACAGTAATTTTTTCATTAATTTTAGTCTTTCTTAAATCATTTGGCCGCATACTAGCATAAAAATTTATATTTTAAAGAGGTTTAAAAAGTTAAAATGGCGAAAAAAGTTTTAGTCATGAGCGGCGGTTTTTCTTCGGAACGGGAGGTCAGTCTGGTAACCGGCGCCGGTGTCGCCGCGGCTTTGCGTGAAGCCGGATATGAAGTGGTTGCTTATGATTTGCGTGATTTTCGGGAGTTTGTCGATGTTTTGGAGAAAGAGAAGCCCGATGTCGTATTTAACGCTCTTCACGGTAACTACGGTGAAGACGGCACTATTCAGGGATTTCTGGATCTGATGCAAATTCCCTATACGCATTCGGGGCTGTCGGCTTCGGCGGCGGGAATGCGCAAAGATATTACCCGCGAGGTTGCCAAAAGTATCGGTATTAAAACCGCGCCGGCGCAGATAATGAGCTATCGTGCGTTTAAGGCTGCGGCTGAGACTTTGGCTCGGCCTTTTGTCGTTAAACCGGTCTCGGACGGTTCGAGCGTCGGGGTTTTTATTGTTACTGACGCGGCGGATTTAAAAAATGTCGTTTATCATGATGATGACATTCTGCTGCTGGCGGAAAAATATATTCCCGGCCGGGAGCTGACGGTTATGGTTCTCGAGGATAAGGCCTATACGGTTACCGAGCTGCGTCCCAAGGCCGGATTTTATGACTATAAGGCCAAATATACCGACGGCATGACCGAACATCTGCTGCCGGCGCCGGTGAGTGATGAAACTGCGGAAATCTGTAAGGATTATGCGGTTAAAATTCACCGGGCTTTGGGGTGTAATACGGTTTCGCGCAGTGATTTTCGTTATAATCCCGAAGACGGGGTTGTCCTTTTGGAAATTAATACCAATCCCGGTCTGACGCCGTTGTCGCTGGTGCCGGAACAGGCAAAATATGCGGGAATTTCGTATAAGGAACTTTGTGTAAAACTGGTGGAAGGGGCAAAATGCCGTTTAATCCCGTCATTATAGTCGCCGGGCCGACCGCTTCGGGAAAGTCGGCTTTGGCTTTGGATATCGCAGAGGCGTTAAACGGCGCGGTCGTTAATGCCGATGCCATGCAGGTTTATCGCGACACGCCGGTTCTGTCGGCCTGTCCGACGGCGGAAGATAAAGCCAGGGTTCCGCATTACCTTTATGAAATTTATGAGGCGGATTACAGCGGTTCGGTTGCCGACTGGCTGGAGGCCGCGGTTCAGATAATCCGAAAACTGTGGCAGGAGGGGAAGGTTCCGGTTGTGACCGGCGGCACGGGGTTGTATATTGATAATCTGCTCAACGGCGCTTCGCCGATACCGGAAACCTCTGACGAAATAAAAAAACAGGTGGCAGTGCAGCTGGCGGCGGAAGGTGTCCGGGCCTTGCACAGAAAATTGAATGAGGTTGACGCTGAAACGGCGGCACGATTGAGTCCCAATGATACAACGCGGGTAAGGCGGGCCTGGGAGGTTTATCTTTCAACCGGGATGCCGCTGAGCGAATGGCATCGGCGTCCGATGGTAAAGAAACTTCCCGAGGCCGAATTTCTGGTGATTAAGATTGCTCCGGGCGTTGCCGAACTTGACCGGCGTTGTTATCAGCGTTTTGACATGATGCTGAACGGCGGGGCGATCGATGAAGTCCGCCGTCTGAAAGCGCGCGGACTTTCGCCGCGTCTGCCGGCGATGAAGGCGTTGGGCGTGCCGGAAATTATGGATTATCTGGACGGTAAAAGCGATTATGAAACCATGAACGAGCTCGGCAAACTGCATACCCGGCAGTATGCCAAACGCCAGAGAACCTGGTTCGGCAATAAACTGAATGCCGATCTGATTTTGCCGGGCTGTTATGACGGCAGCGAAAAAATAATAAATGATGTTAAAAAGATGTATAAGCTGTTGCATAAAAGTTCATTCGGTTATAAAACATCAGATAATATGAGTTGATGAAATATTTTCAGTGAGGTTTATATGCTTTCAAAATTAATGGGCTGGTTGTCAGCTGATTTGGCAATTGACCTGGGTACCGCCAATACCCTGGTTTATGTGAAAGGCCGCGGCATTGTTCTGAATGAGCCGTCGGTCGTGGCAATTGAAGAATACCGCGGCAAAAAGCAGGTTCTGGCCGTCGGTAACGAAGCCAAACAAATGCTGGGCCGTACGCCGGGCAATATTCAGGCAATCCGTCCGCTGCGCGACGGTGTTATCGCCGATTTTGAAATTGCCGAAGAAATGATAAAATATTTCATCCGTAAAGTTCATAACCGCCGCACATTTGCCTCGCCGATGGTTATTGTCTGCGTTCCCTCCGGTTCGACTGCGGTTGAACGCCGCGCGATTCAAGAATCGGCCGAAGCCGCCGGCGCCCGCAAAGTCTGGTTGATTGAAGAACCGATGGCCGCCGCGATCGGCGCCGATCTGCCGGTTACCGAACCGACCGGAAGCATGGTTGTCGATATCGGCGGCGGGACGACCGAAGTTGCGGTTCTGTCTTTGGGCGGTGTTGTTTATGCCCGTTCGGTTCGTGTCGGCGGTGATAAAATGGACAGCGCCATCATTTCTTATATCCGCCGCAACCATAACCTGCTGGTCGGTGAAGGCAGCGCCGAAAGAATTAAAAAAGAAATCGGTTCAGCCTGTCCGCCGGAAAAAGGCGAAGGCCGCACGATTGAGATTAAAGGCCGCGACCTGATGAACGGCGTGCCGAAGGAAATTATCATTACCGAACGCCAGATTGCCGAAAGCCTGAGTGAACCGGTTTCACAGATTGTAGAAGCGGTAAAAGTTGCTCTCGAACATACTGCGCCCGAACTGGCGGCCGACATTGTCGACAAAGGTATCGTTCTGACCGGCGGCGGCGCCTTGCTGGCTAATCTGGATCAGGTTTTGCGCAATGCGACCGGCCTGCCGGTATCCATTGCCGAAAATCCACTCGCCTGTGTCGTTAAAGGTACCGGAAAAGCTTTGGATGAGATTGGGAGGTTACGGTCTATACTGTCGTCCATGTACTAGTCCCGAAAATTTGTATAATGGGCGCCTAATACAGAAATATCGGGAAAATTTTTAGTCACGTACTTTTTTGTACGCTCAAAAAATTTTCCCTCATTTCTTATTATCCGCCTCATTCTCCAAATTTTTTTGAAAAAAGGGAGGTTAAGCTAAACTTCCTGGGGAATGTCTGGTAAGTCTCATTCTCCAAATTTTTTTAAGAGCGGTATTAATTTTAAGCGGGGAGAGTTCCTCGCTTTTCGGGTAAAAAAGAATAACCTTTTATAAATTTTGAGGTTTTAATGAAGCGCCGTAAAAGTTTATTTATTCATTTAAGTCAGATCCGGCTTTTGGCAAAAAAGTTTGCGATTGTTTTGCTCTTTTTGTCGGCTTTTGTTCTGATGCTGATTAATAAAACCGATACGGTAATCATTGATAAAACATCTTCGGTGGCTACCGATATTGTCAGCCCGATAATGGATGTTCTGGTTATTCCCGCCAAGACCTTGGCCAATGTTTATGATTATTTTAAGGAACTGCAGAAAATTCGCGATGATAACCGCAGTCTGCGGGAAGAAAACCGGCAGCTTTTGCAGCTGCGGGACAGAGCCCGGGCTTTGGATATTGAGAATCGCCTGTTGGCCGGGCTGCTTAACTATACGCCGCCGCCGGAATCGACTTTTGTAACTGCCCGGGTGATTGCCGAAGAAGGAGATGCTTTTTCTCATTCCCTGATTGCTTATACCGGTAATTTTCCAGTAAAAAAAGGCCAGGTTGCCGTCAGTGACAAAGGCGTGGTCGGCCGGGTTGATAAAGTCGGCAATATGTATTCCAAAATTCTGCTGGTTACCGATATTAACTCAAAAATTCCGGTTATGGTCGAAAGAACCCGGGTGCGCGGCATTTTGTCCGGCGATAACAGCCCGCTGCCGCGTATGGTCTTTATTCCGCTGTCTGCAGAGCTGACGGTCGGCGATCGGGTGGTGACTTCCGGCGTGGCCGGGGTTTTTCCGCCGGGACTGCCGGTCGGCAAAATAAGCTCAATTGAAAAAAACAGCGTGAAAATTAAACCTTTTACCAATTTGGAACGTTTGGAATATATCAAAATTATTGATTATAACCTTGACGGCATTCTGATTGACGAAGAAGAGAATGAATAAGGAAAACTGTTATATGCGCGAAGATGAAAATGAAAGCATTACCGGTTTTTTCCAGAAGCTGATACCGCTCGCTTCTTCTTTGCTGCTGCTGTTTATTTCATACCTGCCGTTTAATCTGCCGCTGCTGAATAATATCCGTCCCGCGGTGGGGATGGTTTGTGTTTATTTCTGGATGCTGCACCGGCCGGATATTTTTAATCTGTTCTCGGTTTATTTTTTGGGAATGGTTGACGATATTATCAGCAATGTGCCGTTCGGCAGCAATATTTTTACGCTGCTGGTGCTTTATCTGCTGCTCAGCAACCTGCTGCGTTTTATTTCCGGAAAACCCTTTATTGTGACTTGGTACGGTTTTATTCTGCTGTCGTTGGCGGCGTTTTTCTGCAAGTGGTTTGTCTTGTCGGTTTATTACAGTCAGTTCCTGCCGTTTTCGACGGTTTGTTTCAGTTATTTGGTGACAATTGCTTTTTATCCGCTGCTGTCGCTGATTCTGGCCTATATTCAAAACAGCTTCATGGCTGATGAGGAGTAACGATGAATCGCGATAATGATAAAGGAAAGGTATTAATTCACCGTTCGCTGATTGTGGCGGCGGGGAAAATATTTTTGCTGCTGGTAATTATTGCGCGCCTGTATTATCTGCAGGTTTACCAGGCTGACCGTTATAAAATGCTGGCCGATGAGAACCGAATCAGTACCCGGCTGTTGATTCCGCCGCGGGGGATTATTTATGACCGCAACGGCGAAATGCTGGCAACCAATCGTCAGAATTTTCAGGCGATGATCGTTGCCGAGCAGACGCCGAATGTGCAGGAAACTCTCAATGCTTTCAAAAAAATTATGCCGTTAAGCGAGGCAGAGGAAGAAAGAGTCAAGAAAGATCTGAAACGCAACCGCAGCTTTGTACCGATAAAAATCAAAGAAAATCTGACCTGGGAAGAGGTGGCGAAAATCCAGCTTAACGCGCCGGAACTTCCGGGAATTATTATTGATGAGGGGTTGTCGCGTTATTACCCTTACGGTGAGAAAATGGCCCATGTTATCGGCTATGTGTCTTCGGTGTCGGAAAAAGATATTAAAGACGATCCGCTGCTGGAAGTTCCGGGATTTAAAATCGGTAAATCGGGAATCGAAAAGCTGTTTGAAAAAAAACTGCGCGGCAGCGGCGGTAACCTGAAACTGGAAGTTAATGCATTCGGCCGGATTATGAAAGAAATCGAGCGTACCGACGGTATTCCCGGGGAAAGGGTCGATTTAACGATAGATGCCCGCCTGCAGAGCAAAGCTTTTGATTTGTTCGGTGAAGAAAGCGGCGCCGCGGTTTTGCTTGATGTTAATACCGGCGAGATTTTGGCTTTTGTTTCAACGCCGTCTTTTGACCCCAATGTTATGGCTCAGGGACTGAGCACCGAAATGTGGAACAGTTTGGTTAATGATGAGAAAAAGCCGCTTTCCAACAAGGCGCTGGCCGGGCAGTATTCTCCGGGGTCGACTTTTAAGATGATTGTGGCGCGGGCCGGTTTGGAATCGGGCGCAATTAAACCGGAATCCCGTTCGTTCTGCGCCGGGAAAATGTTTTTGGGCAGTCATGCTTTTCATTGCTGGAAAGAACACGGCCACGGTTATATAGATGTTGTCGAAGCTTTACAGCATTCCTGCGATATTTTCTTTTATGAAACGGCGCAGAAACTGGGAATCGAAAAAATTGCCGAAATGTCGCGGCGGTTTGGCTTGGGCAGCAAGGTTGACGTCGGCCTGGAAAACGAGAAATCCGGCTTGATTCCGGATAAGGCCTGGAAGCTGAAACGTTTCGGCGAACCCTGGCAGCAGGGCGAGAATCTGATTTCCGGCATCGGCCAGGGCTATATTCTGACTACGCCGATACAACTGGCAACAATGACGGCGAGACTGGTGAACGGCGGCTATGAGATTAAGCCGACTTTCAGCAAGGTTAACGATGAGGCAAAAAATAAGATTAAAAGAATTAATGTTTCAACGGCGAATCTCGACCTTATCAAGGAAGGAATGTATAATGTCGTTAATAAACCGGGCGGGACAGCCTGGCGCTCTCAGTTTGATTATAACGGCCAGCGCATGGGCGGAAAAACCGGAACGACACAGGTGCGCCGTATTTCAATGAAAGAGCGGCAGACTGGGGTTATTGCGCAGGAAGATCTGCCGTGGAAATATCGTAACCATGCTTTGTTTGTCGGCTATGCCCCGCAGGATAATCCCAAATATGCGGTGGCGGTTCTGGTTGAACACGGCCGCGGCGGTTCGACGGTGGCGGCGCCGATCGGCGGCAAACTGCTTCTGGAAGCGGTTAAGCTTGATCCTACTAAAAAAACGGTTGATTAAAGGGCGGCTAAAAGATGTATAAATATTATGAAACCGGTTTCAGAAATCAGAGTCTGAGTATTAAAGAAAAAATTTTTAATATCAGTTTTACTTATGTTTTGTTTATTGTGCTGCTGGCTTCCATCGGGGTAGTCATGCTCTATTCGGCGGCTAACGGCAGCTGGAGGCCCTGGGCATTGAATCAGGGTATCCGCTTCATGATGGGAGCGGGATTGATGATTGTGCTGGCCTTGATTGATATCCGCACGATTATGCGTTATTCTTATGCCTTTTATTTCTTTACTCTGCTGCTGCTGTTGTATGTGGAGATAAAAGGTTCCATCGGTATGGGGGCGCAACGCTGGATTGACCTGGGCTTTTTCAAACTGCAGCCTTCGGAACTGATGAAAATTGCCTTGGTTTTGGTTTTGGCGCGTTATTTTCATTCTTCTTCCCTGCAGGCGATTGAAAGTGTTAAAGGCATTGTGACGCCGCTGCTGCTGACGATTATTCCGGCTTTTCTGGTTCTGACCCAGCCGGATTTGGGAACAGCGCTGATGTTGTTGTTTACGGCGGGCGTCATCTTTTTTGCCGTCGGGGTGCAGTTGTGGAAATTCGGCGTAGTATTGCTCGGAGCAATTATTATGGCGCCGATTGCCTGGAATCTGCTGCATGATTATCAGCAGGACCGGGTTCTGACTTTCTTGAATCCCGAACGGGATCCGCTCGGCGCCGGCTATCATATTATCCAATCGAAAATCGCTCTGGGGTCGGGCGGCGTTTTCGGCAAAGGTTTTTTGAAAGGCACGCAGAGCCACCTCAATTTTCTGCCCGAAAAGCATACTGACTTTATTTTTACAATGCTTTCTGAAGAATTCGGAATGGTCGGAGCGGTGTTTGTTATTATTTTGGCAATGCTGATTTTGGCCTATAGTTATTCTTTTGCCTATAAATCGAGCAGCTATTTCGGAAAATTGGCGGCTATCGGTCTGGCAACCAATTTCTTTCTGTATGTTTTTATCAATACGGCGATGGTGCTGGGGTTAATTCCGGTCGTCGGCGTGCCGCTGCCGCTGATTTCCTATGGCGGAACGGTTATCATTTCGGTGATGGCCTCTTTTGGTATTATCTTGTCAGTATTTATACATAGAAATATTACGGTTGGTAAATCCGACTAAATTTTTTAAAGCTCGTATAATGGTCGTCTAATACAGAAATTTCAGAGAAAAATTTTTAGTCACGTACTAAAGTGTACGCTCAAAAAATTTTCTCCTCATTTCTTATTATACGCCTCATTCTACAAGCTTTAATAAAAGTTCGTATAACGGTCTATTAGAGCGATTTTGCAGGTCAAAAACATAACAATATTTTCCACTGATATCGGGCTTCTTAAGGTAATGGAGAGGTTTCACTTATTTTGGTAAATTCCGGCGGCATTACGCAGGGATAAGACGTCGGGAAAGAACCGGAAGATGATGCCTGCCATAAACCGTTGCAACTATTCATCTCTGTGAAACCGATTTGAGCGCCGGGGACATAATTAAATGTTACATTGTTTCCGATTTCATCATTGCTATAGAATTTTCCGTTGGCGGTAAGTGTTATGCTGCCAGAGCGGAGAGATGTTTGGTCGCTATAGTTGGATGAACGAGAGCGCCAATATACGAGTTGTCCGTTGACCGTAAATTTACATCCGCTGCAATATCCGACCATTCCTGTGTCATAATTAGAAAATTTGAAGTCTGCCTCATCATTAATAATGAATTCTGCATCGATTATGCTACAGGTGTTAATTTGTAATTTTTTATTGGCAATGATTTTGGCATCTTCTACGGCGTCGTAAGGGCCGTTAACTTTATTGGCCAGTTTGAGGCTTGCATCTTCGTTGAAGATATAAGTGCCGTTTCGGATTTGTTTTGCAAAGAATTTTCCGTTAAATGTAAATGAGGAGGCGCTGTCATTTGCATAAATTTGGCTGACGGTGAGTTCCCCGTTAAAAGTACCGCTGTTGATTTTTAATATGCGGCCGCTGAGTGTTAAACTGCCGTCGATTTGATTTATGTTATTGACATTTTGAAGTTCTTCTAATTTGTTTTCGCCTTTTACGGTTAAATCGGCACTTCCTCCGGTATCAATTGTTACTTCAGGCAGATTACAGTTTTCAATGTATAAGTTGTCGGTTACCGTGAAGCCGATAGTTTTGGACTCTTGTGCACTCAGATTAATCAGTTTCAATGAAGGGCCTGACGGGTTTCCGCTGAATTTCAGGTTCTCGAAAGTGACATTTTTGCCGGTTTTAGGAGATCCGATGTAAATTTCTTTTGCCGTTCCGTCACCAATGATCGACACATAATCCGCAATTGAGCTTAAAGAACATACGGAAATATTTTTGGTAATATAAATGGTGGTTCCGGCATTTGTTACGGCGGCTTTTAGTCCCGTACAGTCTGAAACCTGAGCAATACCGGCGGAGGTGGAACAAAAGGCCCGGTTTTTATCAAAAGGGCAGATTAAAGTTGAATAGCCTTTACAATCTTCTATGCTTTTATCGTATCCCAATTCATCACATCTTGAGGCATTAACGCAGTTTTGCGCGTTGGCTGCAGTGGCAAGGGCGGTTGTCAGTAACAGGGCTGAAATAATTTTGTTCATGATTATTCTCCGTTCCAGTATTTTTCCTCGTCAAAATAATTTACTTCACAGCCGGTGGCGGCAAATTTGCCGTCGCATTCTTTACAAACGGCATGATCCGGGCAGGCTGTGAGATTGTATTCCGATCCGCACTTAGGTTTGCAGCTTGAGTAAAGGGTTTGTTCGCCGGATTTACACTCTTTGGCGCCGGGGGCGCCGCCGTTATCGCAAGCCATAAAGCCAGCTCCGCAGTCTTGGGGCTTGATCTGATAATGTGTATTTCCGTCGCAGTCGATACATTCAGCGGTTTGTTCATAACCGTCCTTAACTTCGCTTTCAGGATAAGCGGTGCAGGTGTTGCAGCAGAGGCTATAACTGCTGTCATAGGAGCAGGTTTTAGAAGTATCGGGCTTGGTTCCGGCGGGACAGGAATTGGCATAGTCGGGATTTTCGAGCTTGCAGGCGCGCTCAGTATCTTCGGTACAAACCGAATATTTGTCGTCGCATTGAGCGCCGGAACCGAAAGCGGGGAGTTCGCATTTTATGAAACTGTCGGGGCAGATACAGCGGGAAAAGAAAATAGAATTCCCCGGACAGTAAGAAGTCGGGTCCGGGATTTTATAGCCTTTACAATAAGAGAGGGGATAAGCGGAACAATC
>CALXTG010000053.1 GCA_944391355.1 uncultured Alphaproteobacteria bacterium | reverse complement strand
CGTACATGATGTCAAAGTCAATAACCTTGAACGGCGGGGCAACTTTGTTTTTGACAATTTTGACGCGGGTCTGGCTGCCGATGACATCGTCTTTATCTTTAATCGAACCGATGCGGCGGATATCAATACGGACCGAAGCATAGAATTTCAGCGCGTTGCCGCCGGTGGTGGTTTCGGGGTTGCCGAACATAACGCCGATTTTCATGCGGATTTGGTTGATGAAAATAACCAAAGTATTGGAACGGGAAATGGTTGAGGTCAGTTTTCTTAAAGCCTGACTCATCAGGCGCGCCTGTAAGCCCATGTGCGAATCGCCCATTTCGCCTTCAAGTTCAGCTTTGGGAACCAATGCCGCGACCGAATCGACGACCAAAACGTCAATAGCGCCGGAACGAACCAGGGTATCGGCAATTTCCAGCGCCTGTTCTCCGGCATCGGGTTGAGAAATCAGCAGATTGTCAATGTCAACGCCGATCTTTTTTGCATAAGCGGGATCCAGAGCATGTTCCGCATCAATGAATGCGCAAGTGCCGCCTTTTTTCTGAGCCTGGGCGATAACGCTTAAGGCCAGCGTAGTTTTACCGGAGCTTTCCGGGCCGTAGATTTCAATAATACGGCCTTTGGGCAGGCCGCCGATTCCCAAGGCGATGTCAACGCCCAGAGAGCCGGTGGAAATGGCTTCAATATCAATATTGGTATTTTGGCCAAGGCGCATAATCGAACCTTTGCCGAAGGCTCTTTCAATTTGACTCAGGGCCGCATCAAGGGCTTTATCTTTATCCATTTATCGTCTCGCTTTTTATCAAAAATTAGTACTGGTATTATTTATGGACCACTCAGCAAAAAATACAATTCGGTGCTGACAGTTATCCCGATGAAAAATAGAATGTACTACTTTTGTTCTTTTGGCAAGAACTTTTTGCGGCGATGATGATTTTTTTTGAATTCGGCTTTCTTTTCAAGAGTTTGTCTGGCTTCCAGATTCTTTTCCTCTTGTTGAAACTCTTCCAGAGAAGCCGTAACGACGGCTCCGAAAATAACCACCGACCAGGCCGAGAACATCCAGATCAGAAAGATCGGCAGGATAGCGAGGGCGCCGTAAAGCGTTTTGTAAGTGGCATTGTTCAAAATTACCATACCGAAAAAGCGGCGCAGCAGCCAGAAAAGGAAAACCGCAACCAGCGCCCCGATGAGGGCATTGCTGATTTTGACTTTTTTGTTGGGAACCAAAACATAGACCATAAACAATAACAGCATGGTGATCAGCTGAGGGATAATATAGCTGAGGAACATCTGGCTTTCGGGAACATATTTTTGCAGGGCGAAGAGGTAGCCGCGCAAAGAAAATGCGGCTCCGAGCAGCAGCGGGCCTAAGGTGATAACCGTCCAGTAAAGCGTGATTTTGGTTTTGATATTGCGGGGTTTGTAAACCTTAAAAATAAAGTTCAGACTGTTTTCAATGGTGGAAAGCATTAAAATGGCAGTAACGGCGATACCGATAACGCCGATTGTGGTCAGCTGGGCGGTAGCATTAACAAAGTCGGCAAAATATTGGCTGATTTCCTGTTCAATATCGGGGACGACATTTTTAATCAACAGCTCCTGCAATTGTTCCTTGACACCGCTGAAGACCGGGAAAGCCGAAAAAATGGCCAAACCGATGGCAAAAAGCGGCACAATGGCAATCAGCGATGTATAGCTCAGGGAAGCTGCGACGCGGAAAATCATATCGCTCTGAGCCCGGTGTTTTAAGAAAAGAATATAAGCCTGTATGCGGAGTCCGTAAGATTTAAGACGGGCTTTCAGGAAAGAGGAGGTAAACTTCATTCTGCACCATTTGAAAAAAATTGTTTACAAGCCTTTTTAAATTTAATATCTAATGTAAGAAGTTTAATACACTATTTTTTTTATAAAGCAAAGGAAAATATTATGACTGTACCTACAGCTCTGATGGCCGGAAAAAAAGGCCTGATTATGGGACTGGCCAATGATAAATCCATTGCCTGGGGCATTGCTCAGGCTCTGAACGCGCACGGCGCGCAGATTGCCATCTCCTATCAGAATGAGGCTCTGGAAAAAAGAGTCAAACCGCTGGCCGACCAGCTTGACCATGAGCCGATGCTGATTAAATGCGATGTGACCGATACCGCCAGCGTTGAAGCCTGCTTCAAAGAATTGGGCGAAAAATGGGGTAAAATCGATTTTGTGGTTCATGCCATTGCTTTTTCCGATAAGAATCAGCTTAAAGGCCGGACAATCGATACCACGCTGGATAACTTTACGATGACGATGCACATTTCCTGCTTCTCTTTTCTGGAAGCCTGCCGTTGCGCGTCGCCGATTATGAATGAAGGGGGTTCGATTGTAACCCTGACTTATCTCGGCGCCGAAAGAACACTGCCCAATTATAATATTATGGGGGTCGCCAAAGCCGCTTTGGAAGCTTCGGTTCGTTACGCTGCCGTTGATATGGGCAAACAGGGAGTCCGGGTTAACGGTATCTCTGCCGGTCCGATTAAGACTCTGGCTGCTTCCGGTATCGGCGATTTCCGTAAAATCCTGCGCTGGAATGAACTTAATGCGCCTTTGGGCCGCAACGTTACCCAGGAAGAAGTCGGTATGTCGGCTCTGGCTCTGTTGTCGCCTTTGGGTGCCGCTATCAGCGGGGAAGTTCTCCATGTCGATAACGGTTATCATATTACCGGTATGGTTTCTTTGGAACATGCGCATGAATCCGGTGAGGTTTTGTGCGAATTTTAGGAGAGTAAACCTCTCTTAATTCTTGTGTTTTCAGGAAATGATTTTATATTAGAGGTCATTGGTTTCAATGGCCTCTGGTTATTTTAAAAGGATTTTGTCATGAACGATTTTGATGCGCCTTTTCCCCAAAACTGTTATCAGCCACCGCGGGCAACGGCTTTTAGAATTCTGTTAAAAGCAACGGTATGCGCCTTGGCGGTTTTCGGCCTGTTGTTTATTTTGCTGTTGGCGCTGTTGGCCGATTTTGTCGGCAGCGACGGGCGGGTTAAGGCTGTTGTTCCGCCGCAGGCGATTATGACGATTAATTTTGACGATCACTTTGGTGAAATGCGCGGAGATGACCTGCTGACGGAACTGGCGGAAATAAAATCCCAGTCATTTTATGATCTGGTTAAGGCAATTAATCTGGCCGCCGATGATGATCGGATTAAGGCTATTGTTGCCACAATCGGTTCTTCGCCGCTGGGTATGGCGCAGATTGAGGATATTCGCCAGAGCATAGCCGCCTTTCGCAAAAGCGGTAAAAAGGCTTATCTGTTTTCGTCGGGAATGGGCAGTTTCGGTAATGGGACCGGCGAATATCTGCTGGCTTCGGCTTTTGATGAAATTTGGATGCAGCCCGGTACCGACATCGGTTTGACCGGTATTGACATTGAGGTGCCGTTTTGCGGGGACTGCTTGATAAAATCGGTGTAACGCCGGAATTTTATGCTCGTCATGAATACAAAACGGCCATGACTTCATTGGTCAGCAAAGATTTTACCGCTCCGTACAAGGCAGAGCTGACAAAACTCGGCAGTCAGGTTTTTGCAACCTTACTGAAGAATATTGCGGCGGCCAGAAATATTGACGCCGGCCTTTTACGGCATCTGATAGATAAGGCGCCGCTTTCGGCAAAAGAAGCTTTGGCTGAAAATTTGATCGATTACATCGGATATCGCTCCGAAATGATTGATAAGGTTAAAGAAAATACCGGCGGTGAGCTTATGCCCGTTGAAACCTATATTGCCGAGAAAGGCGACGGTCGTCTGTCTTTACCGACGATTGCTTATCTGGTTTTGGACGGGGTTATCAGCGAAGGCGTCAGTTCGGCTAATCCGATACAAGGCGAAGGCGTTATCGGAGCCGAGACGGTTGCTGAAGAATTGGAGGCAATCGGGGATAACGAAAATGTCCGGGCTCTGGTAATCCGGATTAACAGTCCGGGCGGCAGCTATACGGCTTCCAGCCAGATCTGGCATGCCGTCAAACGTCTGAAAATAAAACGTCAGATACCGGTGATTATTTCCATGGGGGATTATGCGGCTTCGGGCGGTTATTTTGTGGCGCTGGCCGGTGATAAGTTGATTGCCGAACCGTTGACGCTGACCGGTTCAATCGGCGTT
The DNA here is from genome assembly GCA_944391355.1 of uncultured Alphaproteobacteria bacterium. GTDB lineage: Bacteria > Pseudomonadota > Alphaproteobacteria > RF32 > CAG-239 > CALXWF01. The sequence goes on along the minus strand of CALXTG010000053.1, from coordinate 4,315 downwards.
TTGGGTGGAAAAATGGTGTTGGCCGGTTTATGGCAGAAGCTGGATATCAACTGGGGAGAGGTGAAATTCGGAACGAATGCCGGAATTCTGAGTGCCAACCGCAGCTTTAGCGAAAGCGAAAAAACAGTCTTTAACAAATCATTAGACCTTATATATAAAGATTTCACTTTAAAAGTTTCGCAAGCCCGCGACATCAGTCTCAAGGATTTGGATAAGCTGGCTCGCGGCCGGGTTTTGACCGGGCAGGAAGCTGTTGCTGCTAAACTTGTTGACGAGCTCGGAGGCATCAACGAGGCTTTGGCGGCAGCAAAGGCGGCCGGCGGTAGTAAAGACGGAGATAAGTTTACCGTCGCGTATTATCCGCGGCCAAAAACTCTGCAACAGAAACTGGCCGAACTTATTAACGGAGGCCCGCGGATTCAGGCCGAAAAGGTGATAAGTCAAATCGGGCTTGATATTAAACAGTTAAATATGTTACAAAGGCTGCAGCATGATGCGGTATTGCCGCCTTTTACGATTAATTACTAGAGGAACAAACCATGGCTGTCGATACGGAAACAGTGAGAAGAATAGCTTTCTTATCGCGTTTGAAAGTTGAAGATGATAAAATTGCCGCGACCGAGGCAGAATTTAATAAGATTCTGAATTGGGTCGAGCAATTAAATGAGGTAAACACCGATGATGTCGAACCGCTGGTATCGGTAAACGAGACCAGCCTGACGCTTCGGGAAGATGAGGTTACCGACGGCAATAAGTCTGCCGCAATCCTTGCCAATGCGCCGCAAAAGGAATATGGGTATTTTGTGGTGCCGAAAGTCGTTGAGTAAAAGTCTGTTCTATGGGTTTCTAATACAGAATTTGCGGATATTCGGCTCGTCACGTACCATTATGTACGCTCGCTCGCCGAATTCCTTAATTCTTATTATAAACCTCATATACCAGACTTTTATAAGAAATTTTTAGTTTAATATTAGAGTGCTTATCATGACTGATTTAACAGAATTAACAATAGCCGAAGCTCGGGAAGGGCTGAAAAATAAAGAATTCAGCGCGGTTGAACTTAACAAAGCCTATATTGCGGCAATGGAGAAAAAACGCGAATATAATGCCTATGTTTCGGAAACGCCCGAAGTCGCTTTGGAGCAGGCTGCCGCCGCCGACAGCCGTTATCGGCAGGGTCAGGCCGGAGATTTGGACGGTATTCCTCTGGGAATTAAAGATTTATTCTGTACCGAAAATATTCGCACTACGGCTTGTTCAAAAATTCTGGATAATTTTATTCCGCCTTATGAATCGACGGTTACGGCTCATCTGAAGGCGTCCGGCGCGACCTGTCTCGGCAAATTAAATATGGATGAGTTTGCGATGGGCGGCAGTAATGAGACCTCGTTTTTCGGGCCGGTTAAAAATCCCTGGAGCAAAGATATGGCGCTGGTAGCCGGCGGGTCTTCCGGCGGTTCTGCCGCGGCAGTGGCGGCCGGGATTTGCGCTGCGGCTACCGGAACCGACACCGGCGGTTCAATCCGTCAGCCGTCGGCTTATTGCGGCGTTACCGGGATTAAACCGTCTTACGGCCGTTGTTCCCGTTACGGGATTATGGCGTTTGCTTCTTCTCTGGATCAGGCCGGGCCGATTGCCAAAGATGTGCGTGACTGTGCGATATTGCTGCGGACAATGGCGGGTTATGATCCTAAAGATTCGACTTCGGTTAATGCGGCGGTGCCTGATTTTGAAAAATTCCTCGGGGCTGATATCAAAGGCATGAAAATCGGTATTCCGGCCGAATATCGGGTTGACGGTTTGGATAAAGAGGTTGCGGCTTATTGGGATAAGGCGGCGGAAATGTTGAAATCCCGCGGTGCGGAAGTTGTTGAGGTTTCTTTGCCGCATACTAAATATGCGCTGGCGGCTTATTATATTATTGCGCCGGCTGAGGCATCTTCAAATCTGGCGCGTTACGACGGTTTGCGTTACGGTGAACGCGTCAACGGCCGGCATTTGGACGATATGTATATTAACAGCCGCTCTCAGGGGTTCGGTAAAGAGGTTAAGCGCCGGATTATGATCGGAACCTATGTTTTGTCGGCCGGTTATTATGACGCCTATTATCTGAAAGCTCAGAAAGTTCGTCGTCTGATACAGCAGGATTTTCAACAGGCATTTGCCAAATGCGATGTTATTTTGTCTCCCACGGCGCCGACGGCGGCTTTTCCGATTGGGGATGAAAATATGCGGAAAGATCCGATTACAATGTGGCTGAATGACATTTACACCGTTGCGGTCAGTCTGGCCGGACTGCCGGCAATGAGCCTGCCGATCGGTTTGAACAGCGCCGGACTGCCGCTGGGAATGCAGCTGATCGGCCGTTATCTTGATGAAGAAAGTGTATTTAAGGCTGCCGCGGCTTTGGAAAAAGATGCGGCGTTTAAGAGGATGAAATAAAATGAGCGGAATGATTATCGAAACAGCCAATAATAAATGGGAAGTTATCTGCGGGCTGGAAATTCATTGCCAGATTATTTCCAAATCGAAAATGTTTTCCGGCGCTTCGACTGAATTCGGCGCCGATGCCAACGAGCATGTTTCTTTTGTTGACGCCGGAATGCCCGGTATGTTGCCGACTTTGAATAAAATGTGCGTGCGGCAGGCGGTTAAAACCGGAATGGGCTTAAATGCGGCAATTAACAAATATTCGGAATTTTCGCGCAAGAACTATTTTTATGCCGATTTGCCGCAGGGGTATCAGATTACGCAGTTTAAATATCCGATAGTCGGCGAAGGTAAGGTTACGATTGATCTGGTCGACGGCAGCAGTAAGGATATCGGTATCGAACGTATGCATATTGAACAGGATGCCGGAAAATCAATTCATGATATGGCGCCGGACAAAAGTTTTATTGATTTGAACCGCGCCGGGGTCGGGTTAATGGAGATTGTGACCAAGCCGGATTTCCGGGCGCCCGAGGAAGCCGGAGAATTTTTGCGCAAACTGCGTTCGATTGTCCGCTATCTCGGAACCTGCGACGGAAATATGGATGAAGGTTCAATGCGCTGCGATGTCAATGTTTCGGTGCGTAAGGTCGGGGAAGATGGCTATCGTACCCGTTGCGAAATGAAGAATGTCAACAGTGTCAAGTTTGTTGTGCAGGCGATTGAAAATGAAGCCAAAAGACATGTCGAAGTTTATGAATCCGGTGGTCAGATCGCTCAGGAAACGCGTCAGTTTGATCCGGTCAGCGGACAAACCAAAGTTATGCGCAAAAAAGAATTTGCCCATGATTACCGTTATTTTCCGGAACCTGATCTGCCGCCTTTGATTTTGGATGATGCCTTTATTGAGGAAGTCAAAAAAGAGATGGTTGAACTTCCCGATGCCAAAAAAACGCGTTTCGTCAATGAATTGGGCTTAACAAAATATGACGCTTCCGTATTGTGCGAAAACAAAGAGATAGCCGATTTCTTTGAAGCAGCGTCTCAAGGACGGGATGCCAAAAAAGTGGCCAATTGGATGATGGGTGATTTTTTTGCCATGCTCAATGAGAAAAAGATAGGCATTGAGGAGAGTCCGGTCAGCGCTGAAAATCTGGGGAAATTGGTCGATTTGATTTCGCAGAATGTCATTTCAGGGAAAATTGCCAAAGATGTTTTTGTATTGATGGTCGAAAGCGGTGAAAATCCTGAAAAAATCGTTGAAGAAAAAGGGCTGAAGCAGGTTACCGACAGCGGTGCGATTGAAGCAATCGTTGAGAAGGTGATAGCCGCCAATCCTGCCAATGTTGAGGCTTATCGCGGCGGCAAGACCGGTCTGATGGGGTGGTTTGTCGGTCAGGTAATGAAAGAAAGTCAGGGTAAAGCCAATCCCGGAGTGGTTAACAGCTTGCTGAAAGAAAAACTGGGGTAGGGACGGCATTGTCTAAAAAGAAGAAGAACAAAGCCAAAGTTGTTCCCGAGGTTGTGCTCGTCAGCGACCCGAATGCCGATGTTGATGATCTGCTCAGTTTTGTCATGGCGGCAGCTTTGGCCGATAAAGGCGAAATTATCTGGCGTGGGGTTATGACTACGGCCGGTGAACCGATTATCAGGCTGCGGCGGGCGCATTTTGCCAAAGGGGCGCTGATTGAGCTCGGTTATCCGTTTCTGACGGTTTGTGTCGGCCGGGAATATGAACGCTGTTGCGAAGATGATAATTTTTATTTTGAGGCTCCCGAAGTTGCGGCGTTAGAAGGTAAAAGCGCTGCTGTCAGGCGGAATCCCTGCGCTTTTCTGCATGAGTTGACTGCCGGCGCCGCTGAAAATTCGCTGACTTTGGTCGTTA
>CALXTG010000052.1 GCA_944391355.1 uncultured Alphaproteobacteria bacterium | reverse complement strand
CAATTGAATAATAATTGCCGAATGCGGAAGCAAAAGAGCGCAGCGAGTTAATTGCTCCCTCCAGTTCTGAAACAGATTTTTCAATATCCTCGGCCGTTTTCCATTCTTTGGTCTTTAATCCCAAACTGTCGCTGTCGGCTTTAACGCCCGTAACATCAATTGTAGACGAACGGTCTTCATTGAAATTGATTTTCAGATTCTGGCCGTCAAGTAGATTTATGCCTTTATAAGAGCTGTCTTGCAACAGAAAATCATACTGCTGCAAAATTGTATTATACTGCCTCTCTCCGGTCACCCCGTATTGCTCCGAACCTTCCGTCTCCTTCGGCAGGGAAGACGCTGCTTCTTTACGGCACTCCGCCATCGCATCAAAATCAGTTATAGAAAAGACTTTCGACGCATCAAAAGAAACATCTTCAACTGCCGTCCAACGGCCTGTATCTATTATGTTGAAAACTACCCCTGCGGCAATATTAATATGAACCGGTACATCCGTCTGTGTCTGAAACAAATACTTCTGAGAGGTATATACACAAAAACCGTCATTCAAATTAATTGTAGAAGAAGCATAATTTGTCAAAAAACAAGCGCCTCTCTGCACAATATAATCAAACTTACCGATATTGGTAAAGATTGAATTATCATATAAAAGAATACCGCTGCTGTTACCGGTATTTAAAGACCCCGAAGCTTCAAACTTCCCGTTTGTATTGAGATAAACTGCATAACCACTGTCTCTTTTGGAAATAATATTAATATCGGCCGTAGACTTAATATAACCGTTTGTCTCGGCATAGATCGCAAATGAACGTGAATTTATATTAATTTCTCCTTCCAGAGTAATCTTTCCGCCATATGCCGCCACAATTGCCGAACTGTTATTGAGGGTTGTATGATTTTCATGAATATTATGATCTACATCAATATTTCGCAAAACAGCGCTGACACCTTTACTCCTTATGCCCCCGTTTACATCAAGAAACGAATGAGTATAGCTGATATTTAAATCTGCCGCCAAAGAAGCTTCCGCCATTTCTATTCCGCTGCTCGCAAGATTTCGTTTATCTTCAATAATCAATTGGGAAAAGCGACTGCCGTCGGAATTACGCACCGAAAGACCGGTAAAATATTCGGTACCGACCAGTTTCTGTCCTTGTTTTAAGGTTACGGTTTGATCCGTCATCTCGATTTTACCGTAAACGACGATGGTTTCTTTACCGGAATTGACAGCATCAAGCAGTTCCTGAGCTGTTTCGACAACTGCGCCGTTTTCGCCGACCTGTTCGGCAAACCATTCTTTGGGAGGGATTGCGGTTTCGAGTGCTTGGTTAGCGACCGCCTTGGCCTGCTCAAGGAATTTAGTGCCGGAGTCAATCGCTTCGCTGGCCGCTTTAATTGTCTGAATTCCCTGTGACATGGCGTCCAAAAGCGCGGTCAAATCCGCAGCTCGGTTGTTTAACGAAGAAGCGGTATAATAAGAAGAAGGATTATCGATTGCCGAAGAAACTTTAAGGCCGGTCGCCAGGCGATTCTGCACAATATCCTGTTGTCTTGCAATATTCTGCAAGCTCAACAAATTACTGCGCATTGACGCTGTTAACGAAATCCCCGACATTCTTTCGGCCTCTTGTTATTCTGGTTTCCCTATACTGCCATTAGGACTCAACCTATTCCTTTTACTTGTCATACTCGGGCTTGACCCGAGTATCCAGGTCGATAAATTAGCCTTATCATTTAACCCGGATGTTCGGATCAAGTCCGAACATGACAATAAAGATATATTACCATACTTCCTCATTCTAATCAATATCTGTTAATAAATATTTAGCATAACCTCTTTTTCTGTCTAAAACTATTGAACCCGGCTTTTGTCAAAATTCGTTGGCAGAGTGTGGATAACTGGGGGTGATGTTATCTTAGTGTTTTAAAAATTTAAAATAAGGTGTAGACTGACGCGCAAGATAACAAAGATTAAAAATTGGGGAATACTATTTATGTCAAATCAAGCGGTTGAAAACAAAGAAACGGCAAAAAATGATTCGGGTCTGCCTGATTTTATGTCTGAAAACGGCAAAGCCTCTTATCAGGAGGAGGGCGAGAAAACGACCTGGCTGAGCAGTAACCTGCATCGGACGATGATCGGTATCAGCATTGCCTGGTTTGCCATTGTTTTTATTTATATTTCCCAATATTTCGGCTGGTCGAACCTGTTTTTGATGATGCCTGATGAATTCGGCGGTTTTCTGGCCGGTATCAGCTTACCGCTTGCCATTATCTGGGTGGTAATGGCTTATATTGATCGGGAGACCAGTTTTAAGCATGAAGCCAAATTTCTGCGCGCTTATATGAATCAGCTGGTTTATCCGGAGGAAGGCGCGGCTAACACAGCCAAAGCCATGGCTGACGGGATTCGCTCTCAGGTAATCGAACTCCGCGAAGTAACCAAATACGCCACCGAACAGACCGAAAAAATCAAGGTTGAACTCGGCAACCGTGTTGATGATTTTGCCAAGCTGGTTAAAACTTTGGATAATTATTCGTCCAAGACCATTGTCGAGCTGACCGACGGAGTCAAAACTCTGGTACAGAGTTTTGATTATGTTGCCGATAAAGCGGAAACGGCAACCGACAATTTCCGCGGTTATATTAATGAGCTGAACGGTACGGCCGGCGAACTTGAGGGCAGTTTCAATACCATGTTCGGCAAACTTTTGCCCCATATTCAGGAAATGAAATCTTCCTCGGCCCTGTTGCAGGATATTGCCGAAGACAATACGCAAAAAATGAGTAAAGCCAATGAAACGGTTGTCGAATTTACCGAGAAAGCCAATAAAAGCATGAGTTATGTTTCCGATATGCTGAATACCCAAAGTTCGCGTCTGGAAAAAATCTCTCTGCAAACCATTGAAAACTGCGATAATATGACCAAAAACCTCAATCACAGCATAGACCGTCTTGATGATGTGCTGCGTTCGCAGGGACAGCTGGTCTTAAATCATATTGATAATCTGGACAAACGTGCCGACGGCTTTATGAAAAAGTTTGACGAACACAATGATATGATAGAAGTTGAAGTCGAAAAGGTTTTGGCACGGGCGAATGTTATCGAGGAAAGCGTATCGGTACAGGTTAATGAATTAAGCGGTGTCGCCGATAATATTCTGGATAATATGAAAACCGTTGAAGAGGGAATTAAAATTCAGGTCGCCGGGTTGGAACGCGCAACCGACGAAGCTATTGTCAATATTCATAATGTGGTCGAAACGGTCGAGAAAGAAACTGCAAAACTCCAGGAGATTGCCGATAACTCAGTTGTTAAAACCACCGAAGTTGCTGATGATATCTCTGCAAAAACCGTCAATATTCAAAAACTTTCCGATAATGTTCTTGCTAACCTTCGCAATATTGCTCAGGAACTCGGCGAGCGCGTTGAAACAGTCAAGGCTGAGACGGAGGAATCTGTTACCCGCTTCACTGAAATCGGTAATGTTATGAAAAAACAGGCTGACAGCCTGATTGAAGCATCGTCAATCGTCGTATCGCAAAGCAAGGTCAGCGAAACATCTCTGGCGCAGCAACAGCGCCATATCAGCGGTTCGATTACCCGCATAGAAGAAATTAAAGGCGAGTTAAAGCGCCAGGTTGATGAATTAAGCCGGACGGCCGGACAAATTGAAGAAGAGGCCGCGTCTTCGGTCGATAAGCTGAAACAGCAGCTTGAAGCAACCGTAACCACCTGTGATTCGGTTGTCAGCCGCACTAAAGCTCTGAATGATAATCTGAATGAACAGTCAGCGCGTTTTGACAGTGCCACCTCCAAGACATTGTCAAAAGCGCAGCAGTTTGATGATATTTTGAACAGCCAGTATCAGAAATGGGATAATACCTCAACGGCCATTCAGGAAAGGGCTGATAAAATTGCCGGCGTATTAAGCAAGAGCGCCGCCTCAATTGAAGGCGTAACAGTTGAGAATCAAAAGACTTTCAATGAACTGCAAACAGCCTTTGAAACCCAGAGCCAGCTGCTGAATTCGGTTGCCGAAAATACCGTCGGTTATGTTTCCGATGTGGTTCAGGCGCTTGATGAAAAAGCCGGAGCCATCAATATTCTGTTTAAACATCAGGAAAACGAATTCTTTGATATCTGTGACCGTATTTCCGAAAATACCGGCAATATCGGTAATTCGCTGAAAAAACAAGTGGCCGTTATTGAACAGAGCGCCGATAAAATCTTCGCCCGTATGGCTCTTTTGGAAGAAGACGTCAACAAACGCGCCGAAAATGTTGTCGAAACCTCAACCAAATCGATTGAAAAACTGGCGGAAGTTGATAAGGCAATTGCCGTGCAGAATGAAGAAGTCAGCAAATTTATGCAGGATATTACCGCCAACCTCAATAATATTTCCGCAACCTTTAAGGCTAATGTCAATGATTTCGGAAAAGTAATGCTGGAAGCAAAAGACGAAGCTTCCGCCATTACCGAAAATCTGCTTTCCGGCTGCGGAAAAATCAATGAGGCGCAGCAAAATCTGGCCGTTGAAGGCAAAAACATTTCCGGCCTGCTTGACGGCCATGTCAAAAATATGGACATGGCTCTGACCAAAACGCAGTCTCAGGCGGAAACCATCCGTGATACGTTCGAGCAACAGAAAGAAAGCCTGACTGATATTGTCAATGTTGTGGCCACTCAAACCCGTCTCGGCGAAGCTTCTTTGGCTCAGCAGTATAAAACTTTGTCGGATTTATCGGCTGAAGTTGCCCAAAAGATGAATGAAATCAACGGAAAATTCAAAGATACGACCGATACAGCCGTTGATAACTCTGCGAAAATTGCTTATGAAATTGATGTCTTGGCAGATCGTTTGCTTAAAGTCGGAGATGATATTGCCAAGACCGCCAAAAATTCGGTCAAAAATATTGAGCAGGTTAATATGTCGCTCGGACAAACAGCCGAGGATCTGGGGCACAGCGTTACCCAGTCGGTCGCCAATGTCGGCAATGTGATGAAAGACTACGAAAAATATATCGCCAGCTTTAATACCGTAACAGCCGAGGCCAGCACCGGAGTTATTGAAATTAATAATCTGATTTCCGAACAAAGCGATAAAATGATTACGATTTCCGAAGATACCAAAAAACTGGTCGAATGTTTCAATACGGTTTTAAATGACACTTCTTTGGAACTCTCTCATCGTGCCAATCAGGCTTTTGACAAGGTAAAAGGATTGGGGGACAATCTCAAAAATCTGAGTCTGCAGATTGACGAAACCGCCAAGATGAGCAGCACCCACCTGGATAATGCCGGCAGCAAAATGCGAGCCTCAATTGCCGAAATAGCCTCAAATGCCGAACGTGTTGCCAATGATATCCGCACTTCCGGTGAGGTTTTCCTCAAACAGTCGGATGTTTTGGTTCTGGCTACCGAAGATACGGTTAAAAAAGTCGGAGATGTCATGAACAGTCTTAAAAACAGCGCGGCGGATTTCAGCAATCAGGGAGACAATTTGATTCAAAAATCAGTAAGTTTCAATGATATCGTCAGTAAACAGCTTAAGAGTTTGTTGGAAGTTTCGGAAAAAGCCGATAAAAAACTGACTGATATGGAAAAACGCTATAAGAATCTGAAAGTTGAAAATTTCCTCAAAGACGCTTCTTACATTATCGAAAAGCTGGAAACCGTTTCGGTTGATATCAACCGGGTATTCAATCCCAATGCCGAAGAGGAACTGTGGAAGAAATATTATAACGGCGACAGCGCGGCGTTTGTCCGTTATCTGGCCAAGTCAATGACCAAACAGCAGATTGTTGCCGTTCGGAAAGAATATGAGGAAAATCTTGAATTCCGCAACCTGGTTAACCGCTATCTCGGCGAATTTGAAACCCTGATTGAAAAAGCGCGTGTCAATGAGCGTTCGGGGATTCTGCTTTCGGTTATTTCCGGAGCAGATATCGGCAAACTATACTACATTCTTGCCAAAGCTCTCGATAAACTGAACTGACGGAATAAATGATGGCAACCGCAGCAATAAATAATCCCGCTTTGAATCTCCGTCAGGTTACGGCAGATATCAGTCGTTCGGTAGAAAATCTGCGTCTGAAAGAGCAGGGGCCTTATGAGCGCGGTTTAACGACACAAACCGAAACGGAAACCCAGCAGAATCAGGCGGTTTTTGGCGGTTATACGGTCACTTATCTGGCACCGCAGGCTGTTTATGCGATTCAGAGCTTTGTTTCCGGCAATGATGAAATAGGAGAACAACGCCGCGGTAATGTCTTTCGGGATGCCGAACAAACCGAAACCGGTCTGAAACCGGAGCTTTCGGCAGATGAAACAGACGGAATCTCTTTTCAGGATGAGCTTTTTGCCCTGCAAAACAATAATGACTATGCCGGAGCGGCCCGGGCTTATGCGCTGAACGGCGGCGCTTCGGGAAATCTGGTAGTAACGGCAGGCGGCGAAGGTCTTATTTCCGGCGGGTTCGGCTATGCTGCCGCGGCTTATGATTATGTGTTCAACATAAACGCTCAGCCGCAGGTTTTAATTGATTATATGCATGAATATAATCGCAGTTTCGATTTCAGGATTTAAGAGATAATGAAGATACTCGGATTTGACAGTCAGGTATTTCTGGCGCCGATGGCCGGCATCACCGATTATCCGCTGCGGCGGCTGACGGCTTCGTTCGGTTCGGGTATCTTGGTTTCCGAAATGGTTGCGGTAAATGCCCTCCAGCGTAAAAATCCCAAAACTTACCGCATTGCCGATGTTCGTAGCGAACCTTATCCGGTTGTGGTGCAGCTGGTAGGCAATGATGTCGGATTATTTGTTGAGGCTGCAAAACTGGCGGAAGAACTGGGAGCTTATTCATTGGATATCAATATGGGCTGCCCGGTAAAAAAGATTGTTAATAACGGCTCAGGATCGGCCTTAATGAAAGATATGTCTAAAGCGGCGGAAATTATTCAGGCTGTGGCTAAGGCAACGCCGTTGAAAGTCAGTGTTAAATTCCGTAAAGGCTGGGACAATAACAGCGTTAATGCCGTTGAGTTCGCCCGGATGTGTGAAGAAAGCGGTGCCGCTTATATAACCGTACACGGCCGCACCCGCTCTGAATTCTATGCCGGAAAGGCAGACTGGGATATAATTGCCGCGGTTAAAAATGCCGTAAAAATTCCCGTTGTCGGCAACGGTGACGTAACTTCGCCGCAAAAAGCAAAAGCTTTGCTGGAATATACCGGAGCCGACGGCGTTATGATCGGTCGTGCCGCTTTGGGGGCTCCCTGGTTGATTTCTGCCGCGCATGATTATATTAATAACGGGGTGCTGCGTGACCTGCCGCCTGTCCGGCAGATTAAGGAAACTGTGCTGGAGCATATCCGCGGTTTGGTAGATTATTACGGAAAAGAACTGGCTTTGCCGTTATCGCGCAAATATGTCTGCTGGTATTGCAAAAATCTGCGCGACGCCAAAAGATTCCGCGAAAAGTACGTAAAAATCAACGACTTCTCGGAAGCTTTGCTGACCGTAAATGAATATTTTGACAATTGTCATGAACAGGAAATTTAAATGAAAATCATCGTTTGCGGGGCCGGAAATGTCGGCCGGAGTATTGTCGGTTATCTGACGCAGGGAAACAATGATATTATAGTCATTGATAATAAGGCCGCGCATTTAAATGAGCTGGCCAAGGAGTTTGATGTCCAGCCGGTGTTGGGAAATGCGGCGCATCCGGATATTCTCGAACAGGCCGGCGCCAAAAATATCAATTTGCTGATTGCGGCGACTGATAACGATGAGGTTAATATGGTAGCCTGCCAGGTTGCCCATACTATTTTTAATGTGCCCAAACGTATTGCGCGCATTGACAGCCATGATTATCTGGAACCGGTTTGGAGCAATTTGTACAGTGAAGCTTCAATCCCGGTTGATTTGATTATTTCTCCCGATATTGAGATAGCCAATGCCGTCTATCGGATTCTGAAAGTTCCCGGCAGTTCGGAATCTTTGCCGATGCTGGATAACCGCCTGCGCTTATTGTCATTCAAATGTCCGGCAGATTGTCCGCTGATTAAAACGCCTTTGGTTCAATTGGGAATTGTTGCGCCGGATTTGCATATTTCGGTAGTCAGCATTGTTCGCCGCGGCCGCAGTTTTATTCCCTCGGGAGAAGATATGTTCGAGGCCGGCGATGAAATCTATTTTCTGGTAAAAACTGCGGAGATCGCTGCGACAATTCTGGCTTTCGGCATGGAACGCCCCGCCAATGAAAGGGTGGTAATCTTCGGCGGCAATCAGATTTCCCGCAATCTGGCTTTAAAAATCGAGAAAGATGATAATATCCAGAACAGCAAAATTATTGAAGAAGATGCGGATATTGCTAAAGAGTTAGCCAAAGAATTGAATAATACCGTAGTCATTTCCGGACAGATGATGAGTGATGTTATTTTAACCGAAGCCGGAATTGAGAAAGCCGACGTAACGGTTGCCGTTACCGATAACGACAAAGATAATCTTTTAAGCTCGCTGCTTGCTAAAAGCCGCGGCGTGCCTGAAACCGTATCATTGGTCAATTCCCGCGCTTATAATACGCTGATTGACAATATCGGTGACAATATTTTGGTCGATCGGACGGCAGTAACAATCTCCAGTATTCTGAAAGAACTGCGAAAGACCAATTTGCAAAGCGCTTATTCGCTGGGCAGGGGATTTGGAGAACTCTGGCAGTTGCGGCTTGATGCCGAAGACGAGCTGAACGGTCGGGAAATATCGCGTTTGGAGCTGCCGGAAGACAGTCAGATTTGTGCGATCGGCCGCGGAGATGAAATTATTTTTCCCGATTCTGATGAAATTCTGCAGGCCGAAGATATCTTAGTCGTTTTTGTCGGCTCCGGCGATATTAAAAAAGTCGAAAAAATCTTTTCGTAAAAAATAGTGTCTTCAATCGTATTAGACAGAAAAAGAGGTTCTGCTAAATCTTTGTTAACAGATATTGATTAAAATGAGAAATTATGATAATATATCTCTATTGTCATGGTTTGTCCTCTTTTATGTCACCCTCTGACTTGATCAGAGGGTCCAGGTTAAATAAATAAGCCTTATTGTTGACCTGGATGCTCCAATCAAGTTGGAGCATGACAGAGACGGAGATAAAACCCGAGTATGACAGTATAGGGAAACCAGAATAACAAAGGGCCGAGAGAATGTCGGGGATTTCGTTAACAGCGTCAATGCGCAGTAACTTGTTGAGCTTGCAAAATATTGCAAGCCGGCAGGATATCGTGCAAAACCGCCTGGCGACCGGCCTTAAAGTTTCTTCGGCGATTGATAAT
>CALXTG010000051.1 GCA_944391355.1 uncultured Alphaproteobacteria bacterium | reverse complement strand
CCTCGGCACCTCAGTCTGGGAGAATACCAACCTGAGCCGCGAAACGACCGTCGCCGGCAGCTGGTATCCGGCTTTGTCCCGAGCTTATACGGCGTACTTTGCCGGAAAATATAACGACTATTTCGGCGAGAAACCCAACAGCCTCTATTCTTTTGCCTATGACGGCGTGGCGCTGGCCGCAGCCTTGTCAACCCAAAGCCGCGGCGATTTGACCCCGGCGATTACCGATCCCGGCGGCTATTCGGGAATCAGCGGCGTTTTCCGCCTTTTCCCCAACGGCTATAACCAGCACAGCCTGGATATCATGCAGGTTACTTCTGCCGGCGATAAGGTCGTAGATGCGGCGCCGAAGAAATTCAGCGATTTATATTATCAGCCGCAAAGCTCCGAGATTGTCATTGACGGCACTTATAAAGCGCCCCTGATTTTCGGTAAAGACAACGGTACTGCCCAGCGGCAGATTTTTGGCCATGAACTTGACGCGCAAAACCAGCCGACCGCCTATCTGTCGCCGGAAGAAGACGCCCGGATTACCCGCGAAAGCCTGGCCAAACTGCGGATTGTCCTGCCCTAGCCGAATTATCTTGGCACAGCTGCGATATTTTGCTTGAAAAAAACTTTGATATCGACAATATTAGAGGTCGGAGAGCAATTGGGCCGACCCTTCGCCAATCCGGTCAGGTCCGGAAGGAAGCAGCCGTAACGACAGCGGCCGGGGTCAATCTGTTCTCCACCGTTTTTTATTGAAAGTCTGTATCCGAAAATGGCCGAAGAAGAGAACAAACAAGAGCAATATGTGGTTTTAGCCCGCAAATACCGCCCGCAGAACTTTGACGATCTGGTCGGGCAGGAGGCTCTGGTACAGACCTTAACCAACGCCATCAAAAACAACCGCCTGCATCATGCCTATATTCTGACCGGCATCCGCGGGGTCGGCAAAACTACTACCGCCCGGATTATAGCCAAAGCGCTCAACTGCACCGGCAAAGACGGCCGCGGCGGTCCGACGGTTCATCCCTGCGGTTTTTGCGAAAACTGCCGGGCCATTACCGAAGGCCGGCATATTGACGTTATGGAACTCGACGCCGCTTCCCGCACCGGGGTTGACGATATGCGCGAGATTCTGGACGGCGTGCGCTATAAACCGACCAATGCCCGTTATAAGATTTATATCATCGACGAAGTGCATATGCTTTCAAAAAGCGCTTTCAACGCCTTGCTGAAAACGCTGGAAGAACCGCCGTCACACGTTAAGTTTATTTTTGCGACGACCGAAATCCGCAAAGTGCCGGTGACAATTCTGTCACGCTGCCAGCGTTTTGATTTGCAGCGGATTTCAATTGAAAATCTGACCGGTTTGTTTAAGAAAATTCTTGCCAACGAACAGATTAATGCCGAAGAAGAAGCTCTGCAGATGATTGCCAAAGCCGCCGACGGGTCGGCGCGCGACGGAGAATCGCTGCTGGATCAGGCCATTTCTCTGGGCGGCGGCGAAGTCAAAACCGAGGTGGTTAAAAATATGATCGGCCTGGCAGACCGCAATCAGACTTTCGAGCTGTTTGAAAAGCTGAATGCCGGTGAAGTTGCCGAAGTTATCGCCAAATTGCAGGAAATGTATAAAAACGGCGCCAATCCGCTGACCTTGCTGCAAGATTTAATCAATATCACGCATACGATTGCCAAAATAAAACTGATTCCCGAAGCTCTGAAGGATTCCTCCCTTTCGGAAACCGAGCGCGAATTTTGCCAGAAAATTGCCGCCAAGGCCTCAATTGCCGTTTTGTCGCGTATGTGGCAGATGATGATTAAAGGGCTGAGCGAGCTCAATATCGCGCCGGTACAGATTGACGCATTGGAGATGATACTTATCCGTATCGCTTATTCCGCCAACCTTCCCACGCCGCAAGAGATTCTCAACGACGTAAAAAAAAACTCTAATTTAAGCGCCGCAGCTCTGACGGCACCGGCCGCCGCGCGGGGAATGCCGGGCATTCCGGCCGCCGAAACCGATTCAGCACCGGCGGAAAAAATCGTTATCGCCACAGTTGACGAGCTGATTAAATATCTGGAATCTCACCGCCAGCCTCTGTTGGAATATGCCTTGAAAAATGATGTTTCCTTTCAGGAGTTTTCCGACGGCTTTATCAAAATCAGCGTTGCCGAAAAAGTCGGCAATGATTTGATAATGAATTTGCATAAGGTTTTGACTGACGCAACCGGCAAAAAATGGCAGATAGACATTCTCCGCGGACATTTGGGCGAAACAATCGCCGACCGCGAAAACGCCAAGGCCGAAGAAAACAAACGCAATGTCATGGAATATCCGCTGGTCAGGGCGATTATGGAAGAGTTCAAAGGGGCAAAAATTGAAACGCTGACCCATAAAATCAGTGAAGGAACTTCTGTCGGAGAGCCGGACGGCGATGACGGCAATGATTTAATTTTTGAATAAGGGAAAACAAGAAATGATGAATATTCAGGGAATTATGAAACAGGCGCAAGCCATGCAGAAAAAAATGGAAGAAATGCAGGAGAAACTGGCGCAGGAAGAAGTTGAAGGCAATTCCGGCGGCGGTATGGTCAAAGTAACGCTTAACGGCAAATTTGAAATGAAAAAAATCAGCCTGGACAAGTCGTTGATCGTTGCCGAGGAAAGCGAAATCCTTGAAGATTTAATCATTGCCGCATATAACGACGCCAAAGCCAAAGCCGATGCAAACATGGCCAAAGGGGTCAATGACGTAACCGGCGGCCTTAATCTCGGCGGCCTGAAACTGCCGTTTTAACGGAGCAAGGCCGTGGCCGGAAACGAGATTGAAAAATTAATAAAAATTATCGCCAAACTGCCGTCGTTGGGAACGCGTTCGTCCCGGCGCATTGTCCTGCAGCTCTTAAAAAAGCGCGAAAGCCTTTTTCTGCCGCTGATTGAGGCAATGGGCAGCGTGGCCGAAAATATCAAAACCTGTGAAATCTGCGGCAACTATGACACGACATCTCCTTGTTCGATTTGCGGATCAAATGTCCGCGAACCGCATTTGTTATGCGTGGTTCAGGATGTCGCCGATTTATGGGCCATGGAAAGAGTTTCTTTCTTTAAGGGACGTTACCATGTTTTGGGCGGCGTCCTCTCGGCTTTGGACGGTATCGCCCCCGAAGATCTGAATATCGAAAGCCTGCTGCACCGTATTAAAAACGAAAACATCAGCGAAGTTATCCTGGCTTTGCCGGCAACCGTCGACGGGCAGATTACCGCGCATTATCTGGTGTCAAAACTCAAAGACTGCGCGGTAAAAGTAACAACTTTGGCGCAGGGGATTACGATGGGCGCGGAGCTTGATTATATGGACGAAGGCACTCTGCAGCTGGCCTTGAATTCCCGAAAACTGCTGTAAATTTCTTTTTGAATTTATCCTTATCTCTCTTGGTTTGCCGCTGAGAGTGATTATATCCTTTTCATCAACGCTTGATTTTAAGGAGAAATGCTTATGCGGGTAACAAGTATCGGAATTCAGGACGGTCATTGGGAGAAAAAATTCGGAAAATACGGTCGGGAATTTGCCGATAACGTACCGGCGCTGTCGGTTCCTTTTGCGGTTCATAATCCGCCGGAGGGAACCAGAAGCTATGCCTTGGCGCTGATTGACGAAGACGCCGTTGAGGTTGTCGGCCACCCGTGGATACATTGGCTGGCAGCCAATATTGATTATGCCAATATCGGCGAAAACGAAAGCCGTGAAAGCAATGCTTTTATACAGGGGCGTAACAGTTGGGGACAGGATTTTTACGGCGGCATGACACCGCCGGACAGACCGCACCGTTATGATTTGCATATTTATGCGCTGGACGATAACCTGCCTCTTAAAGAGGGTTTTACTCATCAGGAACTGAAAAAGGCTATGGACGGCCATATTTTAGACAGCTATACCCTCAGCGCCATGTATCGAAATTGAT
>CALXTG010000050.1 GCA_944391355.1 uncultured Alphaproteobacteria bacterium | reverse complement strand
AATCAGATTCAGGAATATAACGAATCCGACCAGCCGCAGTTTATTGACGAAAACAGTATTGATTACGCCGCGCCGCAGCAGTCTTTCCTGACCGGCGGCGAAGTGATTTCCCGGCGGATTGCCGTTTTGGCGGCAGTCGGCGCTCTGTTGTTCGGCTTTATTATCGCCAAGTTGTTTTTCAGCGAACAAAAAGTCGTGCGGGACGGCCTGCAGGGCGTGGTTATCAATGCCGAAGTTCCGCGGGGACGGGCGCGCTGCGGCGTTGCCGAAAAGACCCAGGGCTGCGTTTTGTATTTGATGAATCCGCAGCGGCAGGAACTGAATGCCCGCGATTTTTATGATCTGGCTTCGCAGTTGACCGGCCGGCAGCGTTTTGTCATTGAAACCGGAAATATGCGCTATTCCAGCACCAAAATCAAACCCGGCGAAATCGGCCAGTTTAATATTCCGCCGCTGCAATAATCCTGCCGCAACAAAAAAGCCCTGCTGTCGGAGCGCCGGCAACAGGGCTTAAATTTATTTGCCTCATCAGATATCCGGAAACATGCTCATGCCGCGGGACAGGCGGGTCATCTGGGTTTCAATTGAGGTCGCCAGATTAAGGTTGCCGGTTTTGATAATACCGCGAACCTGATCGCCTTTGGTAGAATCCGGATTGGCAAACAGATAATTTATCAGAGGGCGTTTGACTTTTACGCCGACCAGCGTCTGGTGCAAAACGCCCAACATACCGCGGGAAAACAGGTCATAGGCCAGTTCCTCGCTCATGGACGTCGAAGCGGCGTATTTGACCACCGAATTAATTGCGTCGGTGATGTTATTGGCGTGAATACTGGAAAGAACCATATGCCCAGAAGTGGCGGCGCGTAAAACTTCGCTGGCGGTATCAGGGGTGCGGATTTCGCCGACCATGATAAAGCGCGGTTTGGAGCGCAGCGCCGATTTTAAGCCTTCTCCCCAAATGCCGCGCGGCGGCTGCGTCTGTTTGCAGAGGCCGAGGCCGCCTTCAACCGAATGATATTCACCGTCGAGGGGCATTTCGGTCGGATCTTCGATCGTATAGGCAAAACCGCCTTCTATGGTCAGATATTCCTTTAGCAGGCTGGAGATTGACGTTGTCTTGCCGGCGCCGGTCGGCCCGGAAAACAAAATAAGCCCCGACATATTGCTCAAAGATAAAAGATAACGCGTTAATTCGGTCGGAAAGCCCAAAACGCCAACAGGCGGCACTTTTTCGGGCATTTTGCGGGCGCAATACTGAATGCCGTCCATGGCCACGGTTCTTTCGACGCGATAAAAAATATTTCCGTAACGAACCGAATAGCTGGGGTTTTCACCGTCCCAGCTTTGCTCAATCAGACCGTAAAAATCATCAAAATCTTCGGCTTGAAGAACCGCCAGGCCGTTTTGTGTGCGCCCGTCGGGAATATAGGCTTTTTTTTCGGGAGTAATATATATATCCGAAAATTTTATCTCATTAACCTTAGCCATCTTGTGAACCTTTACCTTAAAAAACTGTACAACTTATCTTCAATGTTATAACATCCGCTGTAAATAAATAGTAAATAAACAGGCCTCGAACCAATGAAACTTCATGTTAAATCTCTGCTCGCAGTTGTTTTTTTTGCCATTTGGCTGGCATTATGGAGCTGGGCGGCGCAGCTGATTTTCTTTGACGGCGAAACGCTGCTTTTCTACGGATTTATGGTCTGGTTTTTCGCCTGGGTTTTCTGGCTGTCCGTTTTAGGACTGCCGAAAATTCCGGCAATCGTCATATTGCTGGCGGCGACATTGATTCAAATCGCGCTGATTATCTATCATCATTATTTTCAGGAACCTTTAACTCTGGCGGTCGCCGCGCACCAATGGCATGAGGCCGGCGTTTTCGTTACTCAAACGCCCTCCTTATGGAGCGATTGGCGCCTGTGGATTTTTGCTGCGGCGGGAGCGGCGAATCTTGTAATTTATTATAAATCGGCAGCTCTGCTGCAAAACGGCCGGGCGTTATCCGCCGCAGCCGGGCTGAGTCTGGCGGTTTTTGCCGGCTTTTTGGTTTATACGCCGGAATCTTCTTTTGATAAAAGTTATTTCAAAAATGCCTGTACCAACTTCGGCTACGGTTTTTGCTGGGGCTATGAAGCTTTTAACACCCACAATCGAACCGAAGCCCTGGCAGAAATTCACGCCAATCGGAATAAACTGCCGGAGATTGCCGCAACAGAAGGATACCTGCCGCCGCGGCATATTTACCTGATTCAGGTTGAAAGTCTGGCTTATGATGTGATTAACCGTCTCCGCCGGGGCAAAGAGATTACGCCTTTTTTGAGCCGCCTGAGCCGTTCAACACCTTTCTACCGAGTTACCGGAAAACCGGAAGGCGCCAGCGCCAATACTGATTTTGCGGTTAATGCCGGAACTTTTATTGTACAGGATTACGGCGCGATTTATAAATTATATCCGCCGGAAGTTTTATACGAAGGTTTATCGCTTTTGCCGAAGATTGCGGCAGAAAAAGGCTATTATCCGGCTTTCTTTCATAATTTTTCGGGTGATTTTTATGACCGCCGTCCGCATATGGCCGCCCAGGGTTATGCCGAAAGATTTTTTTATGATGACATGCTGAATACAAAGGATAAGCGGTTGAAAGTCGAGGACGGCGAAATGTTTGCTTTTATTCGCACTCAGCAACAAAAATTTCCCCGGGAAAAAACTTTTACCTATATTATCACCATGAGCTCGCATGCCGATTATAAAGTCGGCAGGAATCCGGCACCGCTCATTGCCGATCCGAAAAATGAGCTGGAAGACTATTTTAATGCCATTAATTATGTTGATCGCAGTTTGGAAGAATTTGTAACCGCGCTGCCGCCGAATTCTCTGGTTTTAATTTTCGGAGATCACGGCGTTGTTGATTTCGGTTATGACGGCGCGGCATTTATTGTCTTTGACCCGCTTAACCGTCCGGCGGCGGAAAACCGGCCGATGTCCTTTGCCGAGTTTGTCGCCAGGGTACGCAGCTATCTGCAATAATCTTTTCGTCATAAAAAATCCCTGCCTATGGCAGGGATTTTTGCAGGAGAGTTCTTATTAGTAATAAGTCCAGACAATTTTATTTGCCGCACCGGCTCCGCTACATTGGCTGATTGCGGTTGCCGGGGGAATCGGCAAGGTTGCCGTTCCGTATTTTTGTTCTGCTGCAGAATTAATTTGTACCGAAACTAAGCCGTCTGAACCCCAGTCAGAGGAAGCTAAGCTGGCGCAGGTTTCTTTACCCAAGCCACCAAATTCAATTGAGAACTGCGTATTGGCGGCGGTTCCCGTTCCGGCAGCCTTAATATCGACATCACCGCCGAAAGCATTTTTAATGGTCGAGCCCTTACCGATACCGGAAGGCAGCATATCGCCGGGCACAATATTCATGGCAATGGCATTTGCTTTGCTTAATCCGGCATAACTCGGCGCTGAAGCAAAGGCGGTTCGGATATTAATTAAAATCATCGCCATCTGGTCTTGGGCTTTGGTCAATTTGTATTTGGCCATTGCTTTAGAGTAACCGGAAATACCGCCGACCGACAGAACGCCGATAATCGCCAGCACACCCAGCATTTCGACCATCGAACGGCCCGATTGTTCATTCTTGAATAAATTTTTCATTTCTTTTCTCCCTCCGGAATCTGACTAATAATAGGTCCAGGTAATGGCATTCTTGGCACCTGTCTGATTGCAGGCTCCGATAGCCGTTCCCGGAGGAACAGGCAAGGTGTCAGTACCATATGTGTAGGTCGTTGCATTAACTTTAACCGAAACCAAACCGTCAGAACCCCAGTCAGAGGAAGCTAAGCTGGCGCAGGTTTCTTTACCCAGACCGTCAAATTCAATAGAAAACTGCGTATTGGAAGCGGCGGTTGCAAATTTTACATCTCCCCCAAAAGCATTTTTAATGGTTGAGCCCTTGCCAATACCGGCCGGGAGCATATCGCCGGGTACAATATTCATGGCAATGGCATTCGCTGCCGTCAAACCGTTATAACTCGGTGCCGAAGCAAAGGCGGTGCGGATATTAATTAAAATCATCGCCATCTGGTCTTGGGCTTTGGTCAGTTTGTATTTGGCCATTGCTTTAGAGTAACCGGAAATACCGCCGACCGACAGAACGCCGATAATCGCCAGCACGCCCAGCATTTCAACCATCGAACGGCCTGATTGTTCATTTTTATATAAGTTTTTCATTTTTAACCTCCGACCAAATCTGACTAGTAATATGTCCAAGTGATTGAATTAGCGGCACCGGCTTTACTGCATTGGGTAATAGCCGTTGTCGGCGGAATCGGCAAAACATCAGTACCGTATGCCTGAGCGGCCGCATCACTGATTTTAACAGAAACCAGACCGTCAGAACCCCAGTCAGAAGAACCTAAGCTGGCACAGGCCTCTTTACCCAAGCCGTCAAATTTTATGGTAAATTGGGTATTGTTGTTTGTCGCCGCGAGAGTTACATTGCCGCCAAAAGCATTTTTAACGGTAGAGCCGACACCGATACCGGAAGGCAGCATATCGCCGGGAATGATGTTCATCAAAACGGCGTTTTTGTTAGTTAAACCGTTATAACTCGGTGCCGAAGCAAAGGCGGTTCGGATATTAATTAAGATCATCGCCATCTGGTCTTGGGCTTTGGTCAGTTTGTATTTGGCCATTGCCTTGGAATAACCGGAAATACCGCCGACCGACAGAACGCCGATAATCGCCAGCACGCCCAGCATTTCGACCATTGAACGACCCGATTGTTCATTCTTGAATAAATTTTTCATTATTAGTCTCCTGCCCAAAGCCGAATATTAATAATAGGTCCAGGTAATGGCATTGCCGGCACCCGTCTGATTACAGGCTCCGATAGCCGTTCCCGGAGGAACAGGCAAGGTATCAGTACCATATGTATAAGTGGTCGCATTAACTTTAACCGAAACCAAACCGTCAGAACCCCAGTCAGAGGAAGCTAAGCTGGCGCAGGTTTCTTTACCCAGACCGTCAA
>CALXTG010000049.1 GCA_944391355.1 uncultured Alphaproteobacteria bacterium | reverse complement strand
TCCGTTCCAGTATTTTTCTTCATCAACATAGCCGGGTTGGCAAATTTCCTGATCCGGCTTACAGCTTGAGTAAAGGGTCTGTTCGCCGGATTTGCATTCTTCAGCGCCGGGGGCGCCGCCGTTATCGCAAGTCATAAAGCCCGATCCGCAGTCTTTGGGTTTGACCTGATAATGAGGCATTCCATCGCAGTCGATACATTCAGCGGTTTGTTCATAACCGTCCTTAACTTCGCTTTCCGGATAAGCGGCGCAGGTATTGCAGCAGAGAGTATAACTGCTGTCATAGGAGCAGGTTTTAGAAGTATCGGGCTTGGTTCCGGCGGGACATGAATTAGTATAGTCGGGATTTTCGAGCTTGCAGGCGCGCTCAGTATCTTCGGTACAGACTGAATATTTGTCGTCGCATTGAGCGCCGGAACCGAAAGAGGGAAGTTCACATTTTATGAAACTGTCGGGGCAGATACAGCGGGAAAAGAAGACAGAATTCCCGGGACAGTAAGAAGCCGGGTCTGGGATTTTATACCCTTTACAATAAGAGAGGGGATAAGCGGAACAATCACCGGCAGCGTCAAAGGCCATGCCTTTGTCTTTCCAGTCGGGAAGGAAGTAAACTTTGGCAAATTGCATAGACTTTGGCCGGTTGGGTGTGTGAATGTCAAGCGAGAGGGGCGCGGCTAAAACAGAGTTAGCGGCAAATAAAAAGATTATCAGTAATAATTTTTTCATTTTCTCCTCGCAATCAATGGTCAAAGTCTATGCTTTAATAATAGCAAAGGGGCAAAGCCGCCTCAATTATAAAGACGCGCAAAATGGCGGCTGATTTACTTTTGCTTGAGAATGATTGGACGAAGATTGTTTTTTTGGATAAAGATTATTATTTGAGGTTGAGTTATCGAAAAATTCTATATCAGGTTACGAAAAATATGGCATTGTCGAATTTTTATAATCGGTTAGAGTAATATCACTAAATGCTAATAAAAGCAGAGTATCTATAATAAAAGGAGCAAACAATGAAATACGGAAATGTGAAATGGTATAATTCAAAGAAGGGTTATGGCTTTATTGAGCCGGATAATGAAAACAAAGATGTTTTTATCCACGTTACCCAGTTGGAGCGTATCGGCATTAATCGTCTTTTGGATGGGCAGCGTGTAGGTTTTGAGACCTATTCGGATCGCGGCCGTATCGCTGCGGGAAATATTATTCTGATGTAATAAATTTACGTTTCTCTCTAAAAAGTTTTAAGCCGAGGTTCCCCAATTCCCCGGCTTTTTTATTTATTATTGCGCGAGCTGTAAAAAAATCTTGACTATAGGTGATTGGCGTTATAATCTTTTTATAGAATATATAATTATATATTTGTTTATTAGTTGTAATCTGTAAGGAAAGGTCTGATGAAACAGGGTACGGTAAAGTGGTTTAATACGGATAAAGGTTATGGATTTATTGAACCGGACGGAGAAAACAAAGATGTATTTGTGCATATTTCCCAATTGGAAAAGGCAAACATTAAAAATTTGGTGGAAGGGCAACGAATCGGTTTTGATACTTATGATGACAGGGGACGTGTCGCTGCCGGTGATTTGGTTCTGTTATAGTTTTTGAAAAAAACGGATATAGGGATTTTTGCTTATATCCGTTTCTTATATGAAAAACTGTTATTTTAAAATATATTTAATAATATTAGTGATTAATAATATATACTTAGCCTCTTAATATACATTATATCTTATGTAGTGTTTTAAATTTTCTTTTTTTGGTTGCGTTTGGGGTGGATTCTGGTGTATTACTAAGAAAAGAGAATGCATGTGTGGGTGTTGAGGTTAATTTTTTATTTTATGTTGTAACATGGCTAAATTAGTTAATAAAATCATCTTCATCAATAACCGCAGAACCAGTATGCGTCTGTGCCTGAAAGAATGGGAAGCGCTGAGCGAAATTTGTCATCGGGAGAATATTGCCCGTAATAAGCTGATTGAGATTATTGAAGATAAGAAAGACGAAGAGCTGGGGCTGACCTATTCGACCCGCTTGTTTATCGTTATGTATTATCCGCGTCTGGCAGCAAAATTGATGAAAAGGCAGCTGTTGTCCCGTCATAATGATTATCGCCGGCTGACGGCAATTTTGGAAGATATTGCCAGCTGAGGCCGGAAACTAAAAAATGATTGCCGCCGCGTGATTAAAAGTGTAAAGATAATTATTAAATATTGAAGGTTAACCTTTAGGCGGCGACGGAAGATGAGTTCAGGCAATATTAAACACGGTTTGGAAGTTTTGCGCGGCAATGTCAGGATTGCTCCCGAAAAGCCCGGCGTTTATCGTATGCTCGGCGAGAACGATAAGGTTCTTTATGTCGGCAAAGCCAAGAATATTAAAAAGCGCATTGTCGCCTATACTCATTTTGATAAATTGCCGATAAGGCTGCAGCGTATGGTTGCTGAAGTGAAGCGGATGGAATTCATTATCGTTGAGAATGAAGCCAAAGCTTTACTGATGGAAAATGAGCTGATTAAAAAGCTGGAACCCAAGTATAATATTCTGCTTAAAGATGATAAAACTTTTCCGCATTTGATGATAGATACCGCGTCTGATTTTCCGCGCCTGAGCAAATTTCGCGGCAAACGCAACGACAAGAATCGTTATTTCGGCCCGTTTGCCAATGCCGGCGCGGTTAACTATGTGTTGGATATTTTGCAGAAGGCTTTTTTGCTGCGATCTTGCCGGGACGGAGTTTTTAATAACCGGCAGCGGCCATGTCTGCTCTATCAGATAAAGCGTTGTTCCGCTCCCTGCTGCGGCCGGATCGACAAAAAAGATTACGCGGCTTTAGTGCAGGCGGCAATT
>CALXTG010000048.1 GCA_944391355.1 uncultured Alphaproteobacteria bacterium | reverse complement strand
TTTACGATTTTGTTATTCATGCCTGCGGCGGTTTTGATATTGATAAATTTGTTTTAAGAAGTCCGGCAGAAAAATAATCTTATGTTTTTTATACTTTTATTTGACTTTTGGTGATTCTGTTTTATAAGAGCAGGGTTTTAATCAAATTAAAAGAGACGGATATGAAAATTTCCTGCGGAATTGATTTCGGAACCAGCAATTCGGCGATCGCTGCGGTATGCCCGGGGCAGGAACCGCGGCTGGTTAAAAGTCCGGAAGGTAAAGTTACCATGCCGACAGCGGTATTTTATCCGGCCGCCAAGGAGTTGACGCCTTGTTTCGGAATGTCGGCGGTACAGGCTTATGTTAATGCCGAGCGGGGACGTTTTATGCGTTCGATGAAGCGTGTTCTGGGAACGCCTCTGATGGGCAGTCTTACCGAAGTTAACGGACGGAATCTGCAGTTTGAAGAAATTCTGGCGGCTTTTATCGGGTATTTGACGAGTTTGGCCGAACGGGAATTCGGCGCCGAGATTGCTCAGGTCGTAATGGGACGCCCGGTTCATTTTCGCGACGGGGATCCGGCCGGGGACCGGCAGGCAGAAAAGGAGCTGCGGCAGGTTGCCGAAGCCGTGGGGTTTAAGGAAATTGAATTTCAGTTTGAACCGATTGCGGCGGCTTATGCGCATGAAATAAAACTACGGCAGGAAAAACTTGCCTGTGTAATTGATATCGGCGGCGGGACTTCTGATTTTACCGTCATCCGTCTCAGTCCCGGACGGCAGCAGGAAAGCGACCGCCGGAATGATATTCTCGGCAGCAGCGGTATTAGGATTGGCGGTAATGATTTTGATAAAGATTTGGCTTTACAAAGTTTTATGCCTGAGCTGGGCTACGGGAGTTTTTATGCCAGCCGCAGCAGCAGTTCGCAACAGTTGACGGTTCCGGCGGGAATTTATCATGATCTGGCGGAGTGGAGCAAGATCAACAGTCTGTATACTTATAAGACGTTAAAATTGGTTCGCGGCTTGAAGCTGCAGGCCGAGGAACCGGATAAAATCGCACGTCTGGAAGAAGTTTTGGAACAGGAATGCGGGCATAGTCTGCTGGGGGCGGTTGAAGCCGGAAAAATTGCCGCAGGGCAGCAGGAAGAAGTTTGCAAAAGGTTAGAATTTATCGGCGATAAACCGGCAATACGGATTTTGCGCCGGGAATTTGAAAAGGCCATTGAAAAAAATGTCGGCAAAATAAGTGCCGCAATGGGAGAAAGCCTGAAGCAGGCCGGTATAAAAGCCGGGGATATCGAACTGGTTATTTTAACCGGCGGCTCTACGGAGATTCCGGCAGTACAAAAAAGTCTGTGCGCGTTTTTTCCCGGAGCGGGAGTTTCTCAGGATGATAAGCTGTCATCGGTCGGGTTGGGGCTGGCTTATGACAGCATGCGCCGTTTCGGCTGAAAAATAAAAACCGAAACCTTTGAGGTTTCGGTTTTTATTTATGTTTACAGTTCAGGAATGTAAACATGAATACTTTTGGCAATGCCGCTTAATATGTCCAGTTCTTCGCTTGTTTGGCATGTCAGGGCGGTTTGCCGTAATTTGTTTTTGAATATTTCCCGGAAGCTGAGCGCGTCTTTGGGGCAGTATTTGCCCAAAATTTGCAGAACTTCAATCTGCCATTGCCGGGAAAAATGAGTGCAGTTTTCCATTCCGGCAATGATTTCACTCTGGTACTTGCGTTTGGAAGCGAGCGTTTGAACGAAATTGAGGCTCCGTTTGCTGAGATTTTCCCGCGTTTTGGTGTCGGGATATTTGCCGGCAATCGTTTCCAAGATGTTCATATAGACCGTGAATTTTTTACAGTCTTGCAACACAATCTCTTCCAGAACTTTAAGAGCCTGAGGGTAAAATATCCGGATATTGGCCAGACGTTTCAGATAGGAAATAATTTCTTCTGATTGATCAAGAAGTTGCTGCCGGCGGATTTTTTGGGTCAGAAAATTCAGGAAATTTGGGTTGTAGGTTATCTCTGCCGCTCCCAATATTGCTCTGATCTCCAGGTCGCTGTATTCATATGCCATAATAACAATTTTTAAGGTTCCACAATAATTTATTATTGCAGAGCATATTAGCATAAGTGGACAAAAATGCAAGTTTTTTGTTTAGCGTCAGCCGTTGCCGAGAAAACTGTTGATTTGATCGGTCAGATAGTCGCTGAAACTGATTGGGTCGGAAATGCGGTTTTGCAGGTCGGTAAGTTTTTTGGCGCCGAACATGGCGCCGTCGGAAACCCTTACCATTACCAAAGACAGCGGTTCCGTCAGTTTATATGCCTGCATATAGTCGTATTCGGTATCGGTTTCGTAGTTGACAAAGTGAAGATCATAAAGACCGGTATAGTATTTGTGGTAAATCTGGTTGATTAAGTCCATGGTTTGCTGGCATTCGTAACAGGGGGTACCGTTATAAAAGACATAGATGACCGAGCGTTTAAGGCGTTGGTCTTCGTTTTGGAAATATTGCTGCAGGCTTTGATTGGGAACATATTTGGGTTGATAAATCAGCTGAGCGCGGGCAAAAACGGGCAAAATCAGCAAAACGGCAGCGCACAAAATCTTTTTTAACATTTTTCGGTCCTTTCCGGTTTTACAGCGGAGCGCAGGCTTGCTGCAGCCACGCTTTTTCATCGGGAGCCAGCCGGGAGGAAAGTTGTTCCCAGACGGTTTGATGATAGTTATTCAGCCACAGGAGTTCTTCGGCAGATAACAGATATTTATCAATCAGGCGTTTATCAAGCGGTACTAAAGTTAGGGGGCGGAAACCGTACAGCGGCAGACCGTCTCCGGGCATTTTTTCGACGACGGCCAGATTTTCAATGCGGATGCCGTAACTGTTTTCAATATAGCAGCCCGGTTCGACAGAGGTAATCATTCCCGGTTTTAATTCATCGTAACCGCGCGGTGAAACGGAAGGCGGATTTTCGTGGACATTTAAGAAACAGCCGACGCCGTGACCGGTGCCGTGATTGTAGTTTTTGCCTTCCTGCCAAAGCGGGCGGCGGGTGACAGCGTCAAGCGCAGCGCCGGAAGTTCCGGCAGGGAAAAGAGTGGAGCTCAGGGTTATGTGGGCTTTTAAGACCAGCGTGAAATCGCGTATCATTGCGGGGGAAGGCTGTCCTAAGGCAATGGTGCGGGTGACATCGGTAGTGCCGTCGAAATATTGGGCGCCGCTGTCGAGCAGAAGCATAGAATTGTTATCCAGGGGACGGTTGGTCGCGAGGTCGGGCTGATAATGCACGATTGCGCCGTGCGGCCCCGAGGCGGCAATCGTGGCAAAGCTCTCACTGTAGAACAAAGGCTGCCGGCTGCGGAAGTCATGAAGCTTTTCGACAACGTCCAGTTCGCTGATGCGGCGGTAGTTGTTTTCCAGCCAGAACAGGAAGTTTACCAAAGCTTCACCGTCACGGCGATGAGCGTTGGTCATGCCGGCAAGTTCTACCGGATTTTTGACTGCTTTAAGTTCGGCGACCGGCGACGGGTAGGACCGGAAAGAATTTTCATCGCCGAGCAGATTAAAAATTTGCTGCGGTGTTTTATGCTTATCAAGACCGAGGGAACCCTTGCGGAAAGGTTTTAAATATTTCCCCAGTTCTTTAAGCGGGTGAAGATTCAATAAATCCAGATTATCGGCGAAAACTTCAATCCGGCTGTCGGCATAAAGCAGAGCATAAGCGCGGAGAATCGGCGTATGGGGAAGGGCGTCGGAGCGGAGATTAAGCAGCCAGGAAACATCGTCGGCCGCCGTAAACAGATAGCCTTCGAGCTTATGGGCCTGCAGGAAACGGCTTGTCTGCGCCAGTTTTTCGTCTCGGCTGAGGCCGGCAAATTCGATATCATGTTCAAAGGCTGCGGCTTCGACGGAAGATTGCTGCGATCCGGTTAACGCGTCAGGAGCAGGGATAAAACTTATCTGCGGAAAAAGATTTTGCAGTCGTTCAATTTCCTGTATGGCGTGGCACCAGGGATTATAGGCAAATTTAATCTGTTTACCGGTAAAGTTCTGTTCCTGCAGCCATTTTTGCAAGCCGGCGACATGAACTTCGGTTTTGCCGGGCTTGACTTCAAGAGCGGCCTGGATTTCATAACGGCCGTCAACCAGCAGGACCGCACGGTCTTGAAAAACAATCAGAGTTCCGGCCGAGCCGCTGAACCCGCATAATTCATAAATTTTATTTTCATCATCGCGGATATCCTGCCCCAAAAAAAGATTGTCATGGGTAACCAGAAAAGCGTCATATTTATATTTTTTCAGAAGCTGCTGCAGGCCTTCAAGCGTCATGATCGTTTCTCCATTAAAGCGGCGCGCCAGTTGTCCATTTCATAGATTTTACAGAGTTGAAGCCCCTGCTGCCGGTGGGCGTCGACGACCCAGGCTTCCTGGTCGTTGACAAAACCGGAAAGAATGCAGTATCCGCCGGGTTTGAGCGCCTGATATAAATCGGGAGCCATTTCAATCAGCGGGCGGGCAAGGATGTTGGCCATAATAATGTCATAAGGCGCCCGTTCCCGTACCAAGGCGGAAGCGTAGCCGTTGCTGACGGCGGCATGAATTTGCGAATCGAGAAGATTATCCCGGGCGTTTTGTAAAGTGACAATGACGGCTTCTTCATCAATATCGACGGCGGTTACGTTAGCGTCCGGCCAGAGCTTGGCGGCGCCCAGAGATAAAATTCCCGAGCCGCAGCCCATATCCAAAATATTTTGGTGCGGAACTTTGCGGCGGTATAATTCGCTTAAAGCCAGCAGGCAGGATTTAGTGGTCTGATGTTCGGAACCGAAAGCGGTTGCGGCGTATATACGCAGCGGCAGTTTGTCAGTTGCCGGAGTGGCGGTTTCATGAATGCCGTAAATCATAAATTCGCCGACTTCGGCCGGGGCGAAACGGATGACATTATCTTTAAGCCAGTTGTCGCTGGTTAACAGCTCGCATTTAAACGGCGGCAAATCAAGGCCGCGTGCCGCCGCTGTCTGTCTCAGCTCGTCTTCTTTGAAGTGACGGTCTTTGTAACCGACCAGCTGCTCAAGGCCGTCATCGGTATAATTACAGACGGTGACGTCAAAAAATTCTTCCATGAAATTGTTCATCGGTTCGGAATATTCCGCCTGAGGTTCGAAGCTGATCTGCCAGCAGCTGCCGCCGTTATCCATAAGTTTTTCCACCCGTCTGTTAATCTTTGTTTACTAAACCAGGATTATAGTATAATAATACAAATATTAACAATAGATAAAAGAGATTTCCTTATGAAGAAAATATTTGCTTTGTGCGGGGTTTTAGCGGTTTGCGGCTGTGTGCGCGCCGGAAGTTATGATATTTTGAGTATTCGTAATCTGCCTTTTGAGATATGGACTTCGGATGCGATTACTTTTTATGATAATGAGCCTAGATTGGTAAAAAGCGAATATATTAATGAAAAAACATTTAAAAAAGGTGAGATTCTGACCGCTTATGTCGGTTATTCGATGCTCAGCGACAAAACTTTTCAGCGTTATATTTATCAGCAGAATTTTGTAAAAGCCGATAAGGGCGGTGTGTTGAACAGCGCGTCGGTTCCGCATGTTATCAAAGACGGCCAGGTCGAGCAGGTGATCGGCGAGGTGACTTTGGACGGCAAGACTTACCGCCTGCTGCCGGCCGGTCTCGGCGATTTTGTGATGATGATTAACGATGAAGGATATCTGCATAATCGTATGGGGCAGATTAAAGGGGGGCGTTTAGTCGTTTTGGATACAATTTATGTGCCGATGCCGGAAAATATCCGTTTCCTGCCGATTACGACGACGAAAGTCGAGCAAAGCAAGCCGGTTAAAGGGTTTGACATCAAATATGACGGTATCAAAATGAATCGGATGTGGTTTACTTATATGGATTACAGCCGTTCATCCGGTAACGAAGGTTTTTTTGAAAATGTCAGTTTCCCTAATAAACCGGGGCCGGTCGAGATTAAAGGGTTTGGCTTTAAAGTGCTGAATGCTACCGATCAGAAACTGGATTATATCATTGTTAAAGATTAAGATATTTGTGCGAAATTTTTAAAAATTTTGTTGCGAACAGAGAGCCTTTACTGTATAACCTCAGTTACAAATTATAATATTTAATGTAAGAGGTATGAATATGTCTGGACATTCCCAGTTTAAAAACATTATGTACCGCAAAGGCGCCCAAGATGCCAAAAAGGCCAGAGTCTTTGCCAAATTAGCCCGCGATATTACAATTGCCGCCAAAAGCGGAATGCCCGAGCCGGATAAAAATCCGCGTCTGCGTCTGGCAATTCAGGCGGCACGTGCCGAGAGCATGCCGAAAGACAATATTGAAAGGGCGATTGCCAAAGCCAGCCAGTCCGGCGGCGGGGATGATTATGTATCGGTTCGTTATGAGGGGTTCGGCCCCGGTAAGGTTGCGATTATTGTTGAAGCAACGACAGATAACAAAAACCGCACGGCCGGCAATGTGCGCACGATTTTCGGAAAACGCGGCGGCGTGATGGGAGAAAGCGGTTCGGTCACGTTTAATTTTGAACGGATCGGCTTTATTCAGTATCCGCTCAGCGTGGCTGATGCCGATAAGGTTTTTGAAGCGGCTTTGGAAGCCGGCGCCAATGACGTGGTTTCCGATGATGAACATCATGACATTGAAACTTTGCCTGATGATCTGAATGTTGTGACCGAAGCTTTGGAGAAACAGTTCGGGACGCCTTCCGCTTCGCGTTTGGATTGGAAAGCTTTGGTTAAAACCGATATCAGCGATTTGGAAACCGCACAGAAACTTCTGGATTTTATTGATGCGTTGGAAGACGACGATGATGTTCAGAAAGTTTATCATAATGCCGAGATTGCAGATGATGTCTGGGCTAAACTGAACGCGGGAAATTAATGAGAATCTTAGGTCTTGATCCGAGCCTGTCGTCAACGGGGTGGGGAATTATCGACAGTGAGAATAACCGCCTGCGTTATGTGGCTGACGGCTTTATCAAGACCGATACAAAATTGGAAATACCTGCCCGGCTGGCGGAAATTCAGAAAAGTTTACAACAGATTATAGAGTTGTATAAGCCTGATGAAGCGGCTATCGAGCAGGTATTTCTTAATTCCAATCCGGTATCAACGATTAAATTGGGCATGGCGCGCGGTGTAGTGATCGCCGCTCCGGCAATGTATAATATTCCGGTGACCGAATATGAGCCGAATAAGGTCAAAAAAGCGGTGGTAGGAGTCGGCAAAGCCGAAAAAGATCAGGTCGAGACGATGGTAAAAATTCTGCTGCCGGGATGCAAACCGAAAAATAATGACAGTTCCGATGCGCTGGCAATTGCCATCTGTCATAACAGTTACCACGGTTGTCACAGTATTAAAGGATTTAAGTAAATTTTGATAAACCCCCGAATTTTTATTCGGGGGCTTTTTTTTCGTCAGGCCGTCATTATATTAAAAGCGGAGAAGAATTATGGAATGGGAAAATAAGCATAAAATTATTGCGGCAATTGTACTGGTTTTGGTCATTGCCGCGCTGATATTGTATAATTGAGGAGAGATAGAATGAGATGGTGGCATTGGCTGGTTATTATCGTATTGATTTTTGCGATCTATATTTCGCTGATTGCTTAGGTGAAAAAGGTACAGGGGCGCCTGTCTACCTTAGGCATCCGGTTTTATTTCGGGTATTGTCGCTACAATGCAAAAACAAAAAACCAGTCGCAAGGACTGGTCTTTTCTTTTTGGTTGCGGGGGCAGGATTTGAACCTACGACCTTCAGGTTATGAGCCTGACGAGCTACCGGGCTGCTCCACCCCGCGATGAGTTTGTATTGTCTTTTTCGCTTAGGACAGCGTATAGATACGCTTTTTTCTGAGCCTTGTCAAGCATAAATTAAAAAAAATTTAAGATTTCACTTATTTTTCAAAGCCGGGGAAAATTTTATGCAGCTTTTACTTTAAAACCAGGGATTATAGGCCCATTGCAGAAGGGCCTGACGCTGCTTCTTGCGACAATCGGTATCGCCGATAAAGCAATTTTTTTCTACCTGAATTTTATGCCGTTTAAATGCTTTCCAGCGTTTTATCTGAAAGGCGTCAATTTCGGGAAGGCGGCGTCCCATATAATAGCGGCAGTACCATTGAAACCAGCCGCGTACGTCGGGAGCTATAATCCAGCCTTTTTGACGCCACGCTTGTAATGACATGCGTGATTTTATCCGAAAACAATTTTGGGAAATATCCGCTTTGCCGTTGGGGCTTAAGCGGGCATTTTTCCACCAGCCTGCAGGGAATTCATTTTGGCAGTCATTCAGGTACTTGCCTTCAAATACGCCCATTTCCAGCATTTCCGCCGGGCTTAGCTCCGGTTCAAAACCGGCGGCGAAATTTTTGCCTTCCGGTTCGCTCAGAATATAGCGGTATCCTTGCTGCATTTTATCGTTAACGATGATTTCCTGCAATTTTTTGCTCCTTTGGGTTTCGGTAATATGATATAGGCCTTTTTTAGTTTTTTTCATCTTGTGTGTTTGTAATCGCGTGATATTGTTGTTATAAGTTTTAATGTTGTGAACATAATCATTTAGGGAAACGTAAATGGACAGCAAATTATATTTGAAAGAAAATCCGACTTTGAAAGATTTTCAACAATATGTCAGAGAGCTTAAAATTGAACGTGGTTTTTCA
>CALXTG010000047.1 GCA_944391355.1 uncultured Alphaproteobacteria bacterium | reverse complement strand
TGTTTATCTGCAGGAAAGCTGCGGCGCCTTCCGCCGCCAGCAGCATTGCCAGGCTGAACAACAGGTAGCCGATGTTCAGGCGCAGGCTGAGAAGTTTGAACTGCCGCAGTGTCTGTTGTTCAATAATTTTATAAGCGCGTTTGAGTTTCAGCAGATTGCCGTCATTAATGTAGAGCACAGGCTCGTTGTTAATAAACAGCCGGTTGACGGCATTTTGTTCGCTTTTATTCAGGGAACGCAGATTATCGGTTTTTTTGATGAGCGAAATAATGCCGTCGTTTTTCTGAATATCAATGATATTTTTCTTAAAAAGTTCGAGCAGAAAACCGCCGAAAGAGGTGCGGTCAAACAGTCCCCGGTCGAGATAGCGCATTAATCCCGGATTTTTGGGAAGAGCGGCGCCGATTTTTTCGGGATTTTTTTTCATCTGATGCCAGGAAATATAATAGCCGAGAAGAATCAGGCACAGAGCCAGCGAGGTGAAAATGATGTCGCCGTAATCGGTGATAAACCACAGAAAATGTGAGGTAAGGTCAACTTCGCTGAACATATCTTTAGGCAGGTCGGCGATCATGTAAAGACCTTCGCCGAGAAACAGCGGTTCAGTAACAATAAAGCCGGTTATATTCGGCGCCTCCTGCCGCATCAAGACATTTTCACTGCTGAGCGAAGCGGCATAACCGGTGAAAGCCGTCTGATTTAAGGCCTGCGAACCGGGCGGCAGAATGATTGTAGCTCCGGCGCGGGCAATAACCAGATTGGCGGAGCTTCCGGTGACGTTCCAGTAGAGTTCGTCATAGTCATTATAAGAAAAAATCTGGCGGTCAACAACATAATTAAATTTGAATGTATAAACGCCGGGTTCAAGATTGAATTCATATTTAGGGGTTATCAGCACCAGGTCGGGCGAAGCGGTCAGGGTATATTCTACCGGACGGTCGTTGATCGTGACGCTGTTCAATGTGAAATCGGATTGGCGTTTTTCGCCGTCGCGGGAGACAACAAAACGAGGCAAAGCGCGGGATAATCCGTGTTTCAGCTTTTCGCCGTTGGCGATAACCATAATTGTTTCGTCAATGTTGACAATGCCGCTCGGCAAAATCTCTATCCGTGAATGCCAATAGGGAATATGCTCCAAGGCCGGAACGACGGCTTTATTATTGTCGGGAGGCAGCAAAATGTCCATTACCGCAAAATCTGGTTTGGGCTGCTGCCATTGGCGCTTTTGTTCCAGGCGCTGCCGTTCGGTTTCGCCGGGGGTAAAATTGATTTTGTTATGCAGCCCGCTTTGTTCATCTATCCGGCGCAGGGCATTTTCATATATTTTTTCGAAGGTGCTTTTGTTTTGTTCGGCCTGTTCCTGAAAATATTCCGCGCTTTGCTGCATGCTGACGGCTGCGGCGCCGTTAAGCGCGCCGCTGTCATCGTCCAGAGAAGTTATAACGGCGTTTTTCAGGCGTTCTTTGAGAAATTCGTTCAATTCTTCCGCGTCCATGTTTTCATATTCGTTGTACGGGGCTTCAAGAGCCGTCGGCAGGCTGCGGCTTTTGTTTTGCGCTTCCATGGCGTTGGAAACCGCCGTCGCTTTGGCTTCTGCGCGGGAAGCCGCAATACTCAGACTTAAAAGGCTGAAACAAACGGCAAGAAAAAATCTCTTCATAACTGGACGACCTTTGTTAACTAATAAAATATAATTTGCTAGTATAAGCTTAAGTTATTAAAATATGGTTTATTGAAAATTTAAGGAGTTATGACATGAGCCAAAATCAGATTGCCGCCGTTATCCTGGGCGCCGGAAAAGGAACCCGCATGAAAACGGATTTGCCGAAAGTAATGGTGCCGTTACTGGGGAAACCGATGATCCGTCATATTATTAATACTCTGGAGACGCTTCCCGCAGATAAAATTGCGGTAGTGGTTTCTCCGCAGGGCGAGCTGGTCAGGAAAGAAGTAGCTCCTTATCCGACCGTGGTTCAGGAACAGCCGTTGGGAACCGCTCATGCGGTTTTGCCGGCCCGTGAGCTGCTAAAAGATTTTGAAGGCGATGTAATCGTTGTTTTCGGCGACCAGCCGACATTCAGTAAAGAAACTTTCCTTAAAGCGGTTGCCAAGCGCCGTGAAGGCAATGCGGTAGTCGTCGTCGGTTTCCGTGCCGAAGATCCGCTGCGTTATGGCCGTCTGATACTGAAAAACGGCGAACTTGAGAAAATCGTTGAATTTAAAGATGCGACCGATGAGGAAAAAGCAATAAATCTGTGTAATTCCGGCATGATGTGCTTTGACGGCCGCCGTTTGTTTGAGATTTTAGATGAGATCGGTAATGAAAACGCGGCCGGCGAGTATTATCTTACAGATGCGGTCAGCGTTGCCCGCAAGAAGGGGCTTAAATGTGCGGTGGTTGAATGTCCGGAGCTTGAGGCTGCCGGTATCGATACCCTGGAGAAACTGGCTTTTGTCGAAAATTGTCTGAAGCGGAAAGAATAGTTAATGACGTTTATCAAAAATCATTGGTTCGGTTTGCTGCTGAGTTTGGTTGTCGGCTTTTTTATGCTGGTTTTTGCGCTGGTGCTGTTTTCGCCGCGCGAAGATCTGCACAGCCGCGGTTTTATTCCCTGCACCGAGGAAATGGCTTATAATATGCTCGGCTGCAATGAAAATAAAGCCTGGTGTATGCTTAAGGAAGTCGTAAACAATACTTTCTGCGATATCGGGGTAATTGCGGACGGCGTTGCGGCTTGGCACAAAGGCGAGCAGCCCCGGCCGTGGAGCAATTACTTTTTTACGCCCGAACTTCCCGTCGACGAGCAGATGGAAGACGAGCTGGTGCAGGAATATTATGAAAATAATCCTGACCTGGCGGGCGAAATGAACCGTTTGAAAAAATTAAACAAGGAACTGGAAAATGGAACAGAATAATCAGAATTTACCCGCCTGGGATTTGAGCGATTTATATTCGGGGATTGATGATCCGCAGATTGAAAAGGATTTGGAGCGGTATCGCCGGGAGAATGAAGCTTTTGCCGCAAAGTATAAAGGTAAACTGGCCGGGCTTTCGGCAGCGGAATTTTATCAGCTGCTGCAGGAAATTGAAGAGCGCAGAAAATATGCTTCCAAACTCGGCGAGTTTGCTTATCTGAATATGGTTACGCAGATGAAAAATAAAGAGGCGATGGCATTGTATCAGAATATCAGCGAGAAAATGACCGATTACAGCAAACCGACAATTTTCTTTACCTTGGAAATTAATCAGCTGCCGCAAAGCAAAATCGACGAGTGGCTCAGTGACGAAAAACTTGCTTTTTACCGTCCGTTTATTACCCGCTTGCGCAAATTTAAAGATTATGAACTTTCCGAGGCGGTTGAAGAAGTTCTGCATGAGAAATCCATTACCTCTTCCGATGCCTGGGTTCGTCTTTATGAAGAGACATCTTCGCGGTTGGTGTATACCGTCGACGGCAAAGAATATAATGACGCCGAAATATCCAAACTGCTGTTGGATAAAGATCCGAAAGTCCGTGAAAAGGCCGGTAAGGAAATTAACCGGGTCAGTAAAGAAAATGCGCCGCTGTTCAGTTTTATTTACAATATGATTATCAAGGACAAGGCGATCGAAGATGTGAAACGCGGTTTCAAAATGCCGATTTCAGCCCGGAATCTGGCAGAGAACGTTCCCGACGAAACAGTCAAGGCCTTGGCGGAAACCGTTCGGTCGCGGTATGCGGATATTGCCCACCGTTTTTATAAACTGAAGGCCAAATGGCTCGGCGTTGATAAAATCCAGTATTGGGATCGCAATGCGCCGCTGCCTTTTTGTGATGATGTAACTTATTCTTGGGACGAAAGCGTTAAAATTGTTCTTAATGCTTATAAAGAGTTTTCGCCGAAATTATATGAAACGGCGACGGATTTCTTTAACAAAAACTGGATTGACGTGCCGCCCCGCGACGGCAAGCGCAGCGGCGCTTTCTGTTCCGGCGGATCGGCTTCGAGCCATCCTTATCTGCTGTTGAATTTTGTCGGTAAACAAAATGATGTTCTGACCTTGGCGCATGAGCTCGGCCACGGCTGTCATCATCAGCTGCGCCGTGAGAACGGCGATCTGAACGAATTCAGCCGGATGACTTCGGAAGAAATCGCTTCGGTTTTCGGTGAGATGATGACTTTCCAATCGTTGCTGAAACAGCAGACGGACGATAAGGCCAAACTTTGTCTGATTGCCGGAAAAGTTAATGATATGATTAATACCGCGATCCGTCAGATTGCGTTTCATTTCTTTGAAAGCCGCGCCCATGAGGAACGCAAGAACGGCGAGCTTTCCGAAGACAGGCTGGGAGAGCTTTGGCTTGAAGAAATGCGGCAAAGTCTCGGCGATTATGTTGTGGTCGATGATAACAGCCGTTACATCTGGCTGCAGGTCGGACATTTCTTTTTCCTGCCTTTTTATGTTTATGCCTATTCTTTTGCCGATTGTCTGGTTAACTCGCTCTATAAAGTCAGCCGCGACGGCGAAGTAAAGGATTTTCCCGAGAAATATCTGCATTTGTTATCGCAGACGGCCATCGGCGATTATAATGAAATATTCAAACCGTTTGGTCTGGATGTCAACAGCCCGGCCTTTTGGAATAAAGGTTTGGATCTGATTTCCGAATATATTGACGAACTGGAACGTCTGGATAAAAAAGTTTTCGGTTAAAATAAAAAACGGCAGAGTAAGCTCTGCCGTTTTTGCTTTTACAGAAAGGACGTGCCGTAACTCATCGGTTCCAGACCGAGGTGGTTGGCGATGGTTTGGCCGATATCGGCAAAGGTCTTGCGGTGCCCGATAAATTCGGGAGTGACTTTGGGGCCGAACATCAGAACCGGGACATTTTCGCGGGTGTGGTCGGTGCCGCGGTAGGTCGGGTCATTGCCGTGGTCGGCGGTGATGAAAACAATATCGTCTTCCCGCAGCAACGGAGAGATTTCGGGGAGGCGCGAATCGAAATATTCCAGGCCGCGGGCATAGCCTTCGACATTGCGGCGGTGCCCCCAGAGCATATCAAAATCAACAAAGTTGGGAAAAATAATGCTGCCGTCGGGAGCGGTGCGAATCTGTTCAAGCGTGACATTCCAGATTTCTTCCAGCCCGCTGGCGGGATGATGTTCGCTAATGCCCTGTCCGGCGAAAATATCGCGGATTTTGCCGATGGCAATGACTTTGTTACCGGAAGCGCAGTTTTTATCCAGAACTGTAGTCATCAACGGTTTGACCGAATAGTCATGGCGGTTTTTGGTACGGGTGAATTCGCCGGCTTTTTCGCCGACAAAAGGACGTGCGATAATGCGGGCAATATTGTAAGGCTTGGCATATTTGAAAGCAATTTCGCAAAGCCTGTAAAGTTTATCGAGGCCGAAAAATTCTTCGTGCGCGGCAATCTGGATATTACTGTCGGCGGAAGTGTAGAAAATCGGCTTGCCGGTTTTGAGGTGTTCTTCGCCGTGAATCTGAATAATTTCGGTGCCGCTGGCGGCAAGGTTGCCTAAAATTCCCGGAATCCCGGCTTCGTCGCAGATTTGTTTAATCAGTTCGGCAGGAAACGACGGGTAGTCGGGTTTGAAATGTCCCCAGGGCTGCAAAACCGGAGCGCCGGCAATTTCCCAATGCCCGGAGGTGGTGTCTTTATCAAGGCTGATTTCCGACATACAGCCGTATTTTGCGGGCAGGGCGAGAGCCGGCGTGCCGCGCTGCAGCGGAAGCTCTTTGCCGGTTGAGGTTCGGTAAGCGTCAAACAGCCCGAGCGCGGCAAGGTTGGGAAGTTTGAGCCCGGGAAAGGCGGCGGCGATATGGCCGAAAGTATCGGCGCCGAGATTGTCAAATTTGTCGGCGTCGGCAGCGGCGCCGATACCGAAAGAATCCATCATCAGGATAATTATGCGTCCTTTTTGAGTCATATCTTTATCCTATTTTTTCTATAATTGATTTGTTCTGAACCGGTTTGCCGGCGCCGACGGTAATTGCGGCCTGAAGTTCGGCGGCGGCGCGTTCGTAATCGGCTTCGCATTGGGCGTGAATAAC
The DNA here is from genome assembly GCA_944391355.1 of uncultured Alphaproteobacteria bacterium. GTDB lineage: Bacteria > Pseudomonadota > Alphaproteobacteria > RF32 > CAG-239 > CALXWF01. The sequence continues at coordinate 5,884 of CALXTG010000047.1, read as the reverse complement.
TGCCAGCGGATGTTCTTTGTCGGCCGGGTCTCCGATTTGGCAGAAGTCGCTGAAGCCGGTGGCGTAATCAAGTTTCTGTTCGGGATGAACCCTCCCGCCTTTAAGCCCGACGATGCTCATGCCGATATCGCGGGTCTGCATGGCTTTGACATGGCCGGATTTTTTGGCAAAAACCGGTCTGATGATTTTAGCGCGGGGCAGATATTTATCAGGGTTGTCGCAGAAGTCGGCCGGGCCGCCGAGAGCGGTTACCATGGCGGCAAATTTCTCGAGAGCAGCGCCGGAATCGAGCGCTTTTTGCAGTTTTTGCCGGGCTTCGTTTTCATTGGCGGCCAGTTTGCTGATAACCAGCAGGTCGGCGCAGAGCGCCAGCGTGATTTCGTGCAGGCGGGGATCGCGGCGCAGGTTTTTGAGATAATCTACGGCTTCCCGGACTTCCAGGGCATTGCCGACATTGGCACCGAGCACCTGATTCATGTCGGTGATAATCGCGCGGGTTTTGGTACCGGCGTCATTGGCAACGCTGACAATCGACCGCGCCAAAGCTTCGCCGTCTTCAAGGCTGGACATGAAAGCGCCGTTGCCGCATTTTAAATCCATAATCAGGCAGTCAAGGCCGGCGGCCAGTTTTTTGGAAAGAATCGAGGCGGTAATCAGCGGGATTGATTCAACCGTGCCGCAGACATCGCGGATTGCGTAAATCTTTTTGTCGGCCGGCGCGAGATTGCCGGTCTGGCCGATAATCGCGCAGCCGACTTCTTTGACGACTTTGCGGAAAGTGTTGTTGTCGGGCAGGGTCTGATAACCGGGGATTGAGTCAAACTTGTCGAGCGTGCCGCCGGTATGGCCGAGGCCGCGGCCGGAAATCATCGGAACATAGCCGCCGCAGGCCGCAATCATCGGCGCCAGCATTAAGCTGATTTTATCGCCGACGCCGCCGGACGAGTGTTTGTCAACCGCCGGGCCGTTTAAGTCATCCCAATGCAAGACATCGCCGGAATCGCGCATATTCAGAGTCAGGGCGACGGTTTCGTCTTTATCAAAGCCGTTGAGAAAAATGGCCATGGTTAAAGCGGCCGCCTGACTGTCGGCGATTTCGCCTTTGGTCAGACCGTCAATAAAAAATTTGATTTCTTCGGCTGTCAGTTTTTGTTTGTTGCGTTTTTTGCGGATAATTTCCTGGGGGAACATTTTAATAACCTCTTGCGATAACATTGAGTAAATCATCTAAAAGCGAGCTGGCGCCGATACGCAGGCGTTTCGGCGTGGTTGCCTTAGGGCCGATAACGGCGTTGGCCAGCACCAGATATTTTTTGGCCTCTTCCAATGTGCGGATACCGCCGCTGGCCTTAAACCCGGTGTTTTTATGGGCGGCGTGAATCGTTTCCAAAATGATGTTGGCGGCCTCGGGCGTGGCGGAAATTTTGCTTTTTCCGGTCGAGGTTTTGATAAAATCGACTTCGGCTTCCAGGCAGAGTTCGGCCGCCCGGGCAATTTTGGCGGCTTTGATAATTTCGCCGGTTTCGAGAATGATTTTCAGCGTATGCTTTTTGCCGCAGGCTTCGCGAACGGCCGCAAGATACCGGCGGCAATATTCCTCATCGCCGTCAAGAAAGCGGCGATAGGGAAATACCGCGTCGATTTCGTCGGCGCCGAGTTTGAGGGCGTTTTGAATTTCGGTCTGCACGGTTTCTATGCTGCCGGTGCCTTTGGGGAAATTTACGACCGTGGCAGTTTTGATTTCGCTGCCGCCGAGCAGGCGTTTGACAAACGGAATGAATTTGGGATAAACGCAGACGGCGGCGACTTTGCCGTAAGGTGTGACGGCCTTGCGGCAGAGTTCTTCGATTTTGACGTCGGTGTCCTTATCGCCCAGAGAGGTTAAATCCAGACAGGAGATTAAGATTTTGGCGGCTTCAATATCATTCATCGTTCATTTCTCCCAGAAAACCTTTGACCAGGCGAATCAGATTTTCAGAGGCGCGCTGTCCCTGCTCAAGTGTTTCGGCATGGCTTTGCGGGCCGGTTTTCATGCCGGTTCCGAAATTGGTAATGACCGAAAGGCCGAGAACTTTTATGCCGGAATGGACGGCGCTGATAACTTCGGGAACGGTCGACATGCCGACGGCATCGGCGCCCAGGGTGCGGAAGGCTCTGATTTCGGCCGGGGTTTCAAAGGTTGGGCCGCTGACCATCAGATAAACGCCCTGACCGATTTCGAGTTTTTGCCTGTCGGCGGCAGTCAGCAATTTTTGACGCAGGCCGCTGTCATAGGCGTTGCTCATGTCGGGGAAACGCGGGCCGAAAGTTTCGTCATCGGGGCCGATTAAGGGATTGGTGCCGCACAGATTAATATGGTCGGTAATCAGCATGATACTGCCGGGAGCAAGGTCATAATTCAGCGAGCCGGCGGCGTTGGTGACAATCAGAGTCTTGATGCCCAGCACCTGCAGGACTTTGATGACTTTATTGATTTCGGAAGGGGCAATGCCTTCATACAGGTGAAAACGTCCCTGCAGGCAGAGGACTTCGCGGCCTTCCAGCCGGCCGATAATCAGCTGTCCGCGGTGACCGGAAACGGTGCTTTGCGGAAATCCTTCAAGTTCGGCATAAGGAATAACGACCGGGTCGGTAATTTCATCGGCGAGTTTTCCGAGGCCGCTGCCGAGAATAACGGCGGTTTGGGGGCGGCGTTCACCGATACGGCCGCGAATCTGCGCGGCAATCCGTTCAATCATGACTTGAGACTCCTTTCTTTGAAGCCGAGCGGCAAAAGGTCGGCAAGCTTTAAGGTTTTTTTGACGGCAGTCGTGTCTGCCAGATGAATTTGCGTTTCTGCGTCGGCAAATTCGGCAATACGCTGCAGACAGGCGCCGCAGGGCGTAATCAAATCAGTTCCGCCGGCCGTAATCAGAATCTCAAGAATCCGGCGGCCGCTTCCGGCAATCATCGCCGCGATCGCGCCCGCTTCGGCGCAGGTGCCGCAGGGGTAAGAAATATTTTCAACATTGGCGCCGGTGTAAATTTGTTTGTCATCGGCGAGCAGCGCGCAGCCGACCGCAAAACCGGAATAGGGCGCATAAGCTTTTTTTCGGGCGGAAAGGGCGGCGGAAAGGAGGGGTTGTGTATTGCTCATACTTGCTTTTTTCCTTAAGTTCTGATAAGTCTTATATAAAAGTTTTATTAACCAATTTATGCTGTTATATATTAGAATAGTTATGCGATTTAGCAAAGCGATTTTTTAATTTTTGAGCAGGAGAATCCTTTTGAAAAAACTCTGGTTGTCCATAGCTGCCGTTATTGTCCTGATAATAGGGGGGTTGTTTGTCTATGCGGCGACCATTGACTGGAACCAGCATAAGGATAAAATTGCCGAGCAATTTGCTTTGGTAACCGGCAAGATGATTGTTTTTGACGGGCCGGTTTCTTTCTCGCTGCTGCCGACCCCTTATCTGAATGCCGAAAATGTCAAAATTTACAATCCCGGAGCGCAGGGCGGTAAACCGCTGGCAACGATTAAAAGCCTGGTTGCCACTTTGTCGCTGCGGCCGCTTTTAAAGGGAAATTTTGATGTTAAGCGGATGTCGCTGGTCGGACCGGAAATTAATCTGGAAGTGACGGAAGAAGGCGTGCTTAACTGGTATTCGCCTTTGCCCGGTTCGCAAAAAGATTTTAACGAATCGGAAGTGCAGCTGGACAGCGTGACGCTGGAGAATGCTTCGGTCGATTTTGTTTATCCCGAGCGGGATATTAATGTTCATCTTGACAGTTTGAATGCCGAGGTCATGGCGCAGAGTATTCTGGGGCCGTATCATATCGAAGGAAGTTATGTAAAAGACAATAATCCCGAAGGTTTTGCAATTTCAATCGGCAAAATCTCAGACAGTATGCCGACGACGCTGAATATGGTTTTGAATCACCCGCTGTCGGAAACGATTGTTCGTTTTGACGGAACGGTGCTGTATAAAAACCGGGCGGTCAGCGGGAATTTTATTTTTGATTCTAAAAAGCTGATGAGCTTCAGCGATGCGACCTTCAAGCAATTTGCGTTTGATAAAAATTATGACTATCCGCTGGCCGTTTCGACGGAAGTGAATACCAATAAAACCAAAATCGAACTGAATAATCTGGTGGTAAAATACGGGACGACGGCAGGCGCCGGAAATGTGCTTATTCCGCTGCGGCCGGATAATCCGAATTTGAATGTCGAGCAGGTATGGCGGCCGAAAATCGAGACCGGTTTTGAGATGACGGAGTGGAATCTGGCGCCGGCGGTTTATTGGCTGCAGAAGCAGTTTGATAAATATAATAATCCCGAGGCGGTTTATCTGCCGGAATGGGATTTTGATCTGGCGGCGGATATAAAAGCCGTCAAGGCGTCTTACAATAATCAGGAACTGCGGGATATTGTCCTGAGCATTGATGAGGTTGACAATGTTCTGACTTTATCAAATTTTAACGCGCAGCTTCCCGGCGATACTAATTTGAGTCTGAGCGGCTCGATTTTTGATCGTGACGAACGTTTGGCCTACAGCAGCAATATTTCTTTCAGCGCCAATGATTTTTCCAAGCTTCTGGAATGGGCGGGATATCAGCCCGAAGCGCCGGTTCCCGGGGTTTATCGCAAAGCGATGGGCAGCATTAAATTTGACGGGGATATGCAGCGGATGCAGATTTCGCCGATTGAGGTTACGATAGACAAGACGACGTTTCGCGGCGATGTCGGCGTTATTAACGGAGAACGCCTGAATATGCTGGCAATCATGCGGGCAGATACGGTTAATTTTGATAATTATGTTAAGCCTTTGCCGGAAGAAGAGCAAAAGAAACCTTTTGCGGAACGGATGGCTTATCGGTTCGGCCGGCTGGATTTTCTTAATAAATTCGATATGGAAATGATGCTGGATCTGAATCTCGGTATTTACGAAGGAATGCCTTTTGAAAGAACTTATCTGGAAGGAAAACTTTCCGGCGGGCGGCTGAATATCAATACTTTGGATATTGCTTCGGTTGCCAATGCCCAGATCGGACTGTCGGGAGAAGTAAGCGGGTTCGGACAGGCGCCGCAGTTTAAGAATCTGAAATATCTGCTGACGACGGCGGACAGCGGCGCTTTGGTCAGTAAGTTCGGTCTGAATGCGCCGAAACTTGATTTGCAGAAATTAAGGACCCTGAAGCTGGAGGGAATAGCCAGCGGCAATTTGCAATATTTTGCAACCAAAACGGCGGCGCAGGCGGGAAAAATCAGTTTGATTTACGGCGGCGAGATTAAGGCGCAAAACGGCGGCAATTATTATAAAGGCAGCGTGGAACTGCGCAGCCCAGATTTTATTGAATTACTTAATAATCTGGGATTTAATTATACGCCGAAAGTTTTATCGCTGGGGTTGTTTAATCTCCGGGGAACGGTCAGCGGTACCGCCGACAAGTTAAGACTGCGTAATCTGACAATGAATGCCGGGCTTAATAATTTTAAAGGCGGTATTGATTATACGCTTAATAACGGCCGGCCGAAAATTGCCGTCGAAGGGGAGATTAACAAGCTGGAAATCGACCGTTTCTTTTATAACGGAATGGGCGGAAAACCGGGTGGCGACCAGAATATGTTCAGGAGCAGCGGCGGAAATGCCGAGTTTTTAAGCCAGCCCTTTTTCAGCCGCGAAAAGATAGACTACAGTTTGTTTGCCGGCTTTGATCTGCTGGCCGATTTGAAATTCGGAACGCTCAGTTACGGTGATGAGGTTTTATATAATGCTGCAGCTTTTATTAACCTGGAGCAGGGAACGGCTAATATTCAGAAGCTGAACGGAACCTATCTGGGGGGGACGCTGGACAGTAAATTGCTGTTGGAGACTTCCGGCAGTCCGAAACTTTCGGCACAGCT
>CALXTG010000046.1 GCA_944391355.1 uncultured Alphaproteobacteria bacterium | reverse complement strand
GAGCCGGAAATGGCTTTTGCCGATATTTACGATGACATGGATTTGGCCGAAGACATGGTTCGTTCCTGTGTCAGACATGTGGTCGAAAAATGCCCCGATGATATAGAACTCTTTGAAAAATTTGTCGATCCCGCTTTAAAGGCAACGCTCGACAACATCATGAACAATGATTTTGCCCGCATAACCTACAGCGAAGCAATCGAAATCATGAAAAAATCGGGCAAAAAGTTTGAATATGCGCCCGAATACGGCATTGATATGCAGACCGAACATGAGCGTTTTCTGGCTGAGGAATATTTTAAAAAGCCGGTTATCGTCCGTGATTATCCTCAGGAGATTAAAGCCTTTTATATGCGCCTGAACGATGATGGTAAAACCGTTGCCGCCATGGATGTTCTGGTTCCGCGGATCGGTGAGCTTATCGGCGGTTCCCAGCGTGAAGAACGTTATGACGTCCTGGTCAAAAAAATTCGCAATATGGGAATGCATGAAGACGACTACTCTTGGTATCTCGATTCTCGCAAATACGGTTCGGTGCCGCATGCCGGTTTCGGACTGGGCTTTGAACGCATGATGATGCTGGTTACCGGTATTGGCAATATCCGCGATGTCCTGCCTTTCCCGCGTACGCCGAATTCTCTGAATTTCTAAGGAGAAAATAATGTTCCGACGTTTAATCGCTGCCTTGTTTTTATTTTTGCCTGCGTTGCCTGTTTTTGCCGCGGAAGATGAAAATGAGGCGGTGGTTATCGCCGCGCCGGCGCAAACGTCAGCCGCGGAATCCAAAATAACGCTTCCGCCCTGTAATGATCCGGCGCTGATTGCCGGGGTTCGCCGCAATTTAAATGCCTATTACGAGGCCAATCTCGATTCGACTCTGATTGAAAATCGCCGCCGCCGGCTGCTGCTGCAAAATCTGTCATTTTTTGAACCGTTGGATGTTGCATCTTTTAATGATAAAGAAAATTATCAGGTCGTCGACCGGATAATCATGGCTAAAATAAACCGCGGCGCCGTTCCGGAAAATATGCTGCTCTGCCGTAACGAATTTAAGATGCGGGACGAGGCTCTTTACTTGCTGGCTTATCCTTTTGACGGCAATTTGGCGGTCGAAATTATTAATTTCGGCGATCTGTCCCCCGATGCCGAAGCCGGCCACTTTTTTATACCGCTTTCTGAATAATTTTTTCCGCGGATATTGATTTTTCAGAGTCATTGTTTTATACTCCTTGAATTGTGGATTAGGAATAGCTAAATTATATTTCTATGAAAAGAGGCCTGACAAATATGACGACTGGTTCAAACATAATCATTAGAAATCAAAACACCCTTCCGGTACTGGCTGAGGGGGACAGTCTGTTTTCCTATCTGGAAAAAATCAAGAAATTTCCGATTCTTTCCGAAGATGAAGAAAATAAACTCGTTCGCGATTTTCAGAGTACGGGGAGTCTGGATGCCGCGCAGCGGCTGGTTACTTCGCACCTGCGTCTGGCAGCTAAAATTGCCCTGACTTATCGCCGTTACGGATTGCCGATGGCTGACATTATTTCCGAAGCCAATATCGGCCTGATGCAGGCGGTTAAAAAATTTGATTTAAGCAAGAATGTTCGTCTGGCAACTTACGCCATCTGGTGGATTAAGGCCGCTATCAATGATTTTGTCCTGCGTTCCTGGTCACTGGTAAAAATCGGTACCGTTGCCGCACAGAAAAAACTTTTTTATAATCTGAACCGTATCAAGGCCAGATTAGGGCTTTATGAAAATACGGCGCTGGAACCCAAAGTGGTTAAAGAAATCGCCCGGGAGCTGGTCGTAGACGAAAAAGATGTTATTGAAATGAACGGCCGTCTCGGCGGTGATCGGTCATTAAACGTTGCAGCCGCTGATGATAGTGATGATGAAAAAATCGACTTTTTAGTTGACAATAGACAAAATTTGGAATATAACCTTTCTCGCAAGCAAGAAGTAAGCCTGAAAAACAAAATTTTATATCAATGTTTGTCTCGGCTTTCCGAAAGAGAGCAGTATATTTTGAAAAATCGTCTGCTCGTTGATAACCCGGAAACTTTAGAAGATATCGGCTCTAAATTTGCTATCAGCCGTGAACGGGTTCGTCAGATTGAAAAAAAGGCCTATGAAAAACTGGCCGCATCGGTAAAGCTTGCAATGCAGTCGCAAATGTGATACAATAAACCAATGAAAACGGGGGAAGTTTCATGGAAACAACTGATACAAATACTGTGCGCATGGAATACACAGGTGAGGCATTTCGGGAGAGGATGAAAGAGCGGATTGAACGTGTCCGCCGGTTGATTAGCGGTACCCCCGCCGAAAAAACAAAAGTCACCGAATTTCGCGCGCCTGTTAAAGAACTCCAAAATAATTAGTACAAACAACTCCGTTAATCCCGGCCTTTCTGGCCGGGATTTTTTGTCTTCGTTTGTTAAGAAAGAATAGACAGAAAAAAAGGTTCCGCTAAATCTTTATTAACATATATTGATTAGAATAGGAAATTATGATAATATATTTCTATTGTCATAGTTTGGTTTATCCTCTTTTATGTCACCCTCTGACTTGATCAGAGGGTCCAGGTTAAATAAATAAGCCAT
>CALXTG010000045.1 GCA_944391355.1 uncultured Alphaproteobacteria bacterium | reverse complement strand
CGGGCAGGCCGGCAGCGGTTTTAAAAAGCTGCATGATGAAAAAGTCGAAGAAGTGGTAATGATAGGAACAATTAAACGTCCGACGCTCGGCGACCTGGTGCCGGATTTGCGGACGGCCGCTTTCTTTGCCAAAGTCGGAGCCAAAGCGCTCGGAGACGACGGCATTCTCCGGGCAGTGGTAAAGGAAATTGAGGCGGAGGGGATGGCTGTACGCGGTATTCATGAAGTTGTCCCCGAATTGCTTATCCGTGACGGTATCCTCGGGCGGCATAAGCCCTCTAAACAAGATTTGCTGGATATTAAACGGGCGGTTCCCGTGGCTTCGGAGCTGGGACGTCTGGATGTCGGCCAGGCTGTTATCGTACAAGAAGGTCTGGTGCTGGCGGTTGAAGGAATTGAAGGAACCGATGAGCTTCTGCGGCGGACTGCGGCCTATAAACGCAAAGGCAGCGGCGGAATTTTGTTAAAGCTGCGCAAACCGCAGCAAGATATGCGGATCGATTTGCCGACTATCGGCAGCCGGACAATTGAGCGAGCCAAAGAAGCCGGTTTGAACGGGGTGGTTCTGCATGCCGGAAACGGGCTGATTGTTGATGAAGCGGAAGTTATTAAAACAGCCGATAAGCTCGGTTTGTTTGTGATGGGAATTAATCCGGGAGAATATTTATGAAAGTTTATCTGATTGCCGGCGAGCCGTCGGGAGATTTGCTGGGATCGCGTTTGATGCGGGCGCTCAGAAAAAAGACCGGAAATCAGGTTGAATTTTTCGGGGTCGGCGGCGATACAATGGAAGCCGAAGGCCTGAAATCGCTTTTTGATATCAGCGATCTGGCAATTATGGGACTTATGGAGGTTATTCCGAGCATTCCCAGGGTTTTGCGTTTGTTAAAAGAAACGGTCGCCGATATTGAGAAAGTGCATCCCGATGTAATTATTACGATTGACAGCTGGAGTTTTTCATCGCGGGTACATAAAATTCTGCGGAAAAAGAAACTGGGGATTCCTCAGGTGCATTATGTAGCGCCGCAGGTTTGGGCCTGGAAGAAAAAACGCGCCAAAACCATGCATAATTATATTGATCATTTGCTGACATTGCTGCCTCAGGAGCCGAAATATTTTACGCCTTACGGTTTGGCAGTGGATTTTGTCGGGCATCCGGTGATTGAGAGCGATGTTGTTCACGGCAGCGCCGAGGCTTTTTATCTGCAGCATGATGTGCCGCTGGATAAGAAGGTGGTTGCCATTCTGCCGGGGTCGCGCAAGACCGAAGTTACGCGTTTGCTGCCGGTTTTTCTGGAAGCGGCGCGCCGTCTTTATGCGCAGGACAAAGATTTATATTTTGTGATTCCGACGGTGAAAACGGTTTCGGGATTGGTTAAAGATATGAGTAAAAACTGCGGCGTGCCGCTGGTGATTACCGAAACGGAAAAAGACCGTTATGATGCTTTCAAGGCCTCTAAAGCGGCGATGGCGGCTTCGGGAACGGTTGCTTTGGAACTGGCGATTTCGGATGTTCCGCATATTATCGGTTATAAGGTTTCCGATTTTACGGCGATGCTGCTGCGGCGGTTTATGCATATTCAGTTTGTAAATTTGTCTAATATTTTGCTGGGGCGCGAGATTATTCCCGAACTTTTGCAGGAACGCTGCGTGACTTCAAATATTTGTATGTATCTGCGCGAATTGTTGAACCGCGGAGATCTGTATGAAAAGCAAATCGGCGGTTTCCGCAAGGTTCGCGAGGTTCTGGGAATGTCTGAACAGACTCCGAGCGAAAATGCCGCCGATGTGATTATCGGGATTGTGCGTGACGCTTCCAAATAAAACTTGACTGGCGGAAATTTTTGTCATAAGTTGGCCATACTAATTTATTAGTATGAGATTTATATTATTAATGTTAAAAAAATTTTTAGCTATGAATGAAAATTTGATTTTGAATTCTGCGGCTGCAAGGCAGCGGATCAAGGAGCTTCTGGGAATTGAAACTGAAGTTGAACTAAAGTATCTGTGCAAACCGGCCGGAAAAACGCCTCAGGAATGTTCAATTGTCGGACGTTATGAACGGTTATGCCAACCGGTGTGGAAGTTTGAACAAAACGGTGAGAGAAGGTATCTGAATGTTATCGGCGCCGATTTGAATGAGGACAAACATTATTTTCTGGAAGAAAATGATGTGTACAGTGGTTATGCCTTTCAGAAAGGCGACGTAAAAATTGCCGCTGTCAGAGGCTGGAAAGACGGAAGCTTCGGCGTATTTCTGAAAGAAGGCGAGATAAGAAATGCCGTGCAGCATGTTTATCGTCCGTAGAAGTTAAACTAAAAAAATAAAATTATGTTTCTGAGTCAAAGAACAGCTCTCCAATGGTTTAACGAGAAGTTGAATCTGGAGGTAAGCAAATCACTTCTGCATCCGGCTTTATTACAGGATAAGGAAGATGAGAGTAAAAATTGTCTGGTATGGTATTATCAGAGTTTAGAGGAAAAATTTCATGTTCTTCATGTTTCCGGAGAATATGAGGAATTGACCCCGTTGGAGTTTGCCCGGCGGATGCTGTGCAGGTTCTATATGCATCATCGTACGACGGATATGGAATACAGTTGGGGGACATTCGCTGTTCCTATCGGCAGGGATGAAGACGGTTTTTTATTCTTTGCCGGTTAAAAAAAACAAAAACCCGAGTTTATAAACTCGGGTTTTTGTTTTTCTGTTTTTGCTACATACATTTATAATAATCCGAACAACCGGAAGCAGGACAGCGATGAGCAACTTTTCCTTCCGGGCAGTTCGGATAAGCCGGAATATAGCCGGGGCATAAATCCGAGCAGTTTTTTTGGCCTGAGCTGCCGAATTTCGGTCCGCCGCCGTCCCAGTTCTGCAACGGGGTAACCCGGGCCTGGGCCGAAACAGCCAGAAAGGCGAGAGCCAATAATACAAATAGGATTTTTGATGTCATCATTTTTCTCCGCTTGGTGTTGATTTATTCTCCAATGTAATCTTAATATTGTAAAATTGCAAATAGATATTAGAATAAAAAAAATTTTTAGGAAAGAGAGCGGCAAATGCCTGTATGGGCCGATAAAATAAAAGAACAGTTTTATAAGGACAGCGAACGCTGGTTTTTATGGGCGCCGGTTTTGTTCGGGCTGGGGATCGGCGTTTATTTTCTGTTGCCGCGGGAGCCGTCTATCTGGCTGACGCTGGGGGTGATTGAAAGCTTGATTGCAGCGGCGGTTATCGCGCGAAGGCGGCTCGGAATTTTGCTGGGGCTGGCGATTGCGGCAATTGTTGTTCTGGGGTTTGCCGACGTGCAGTTGAAAGCGGTTTATTTGTCCCGGCATCCGCTGCTTCAGGAAGCGATTGATAAGATTTATCTGCGCGGGCGGATTGTCAGTCTGGATTATAACAGCCGCGGCAATCAGCGGGTGGTTCTCGATAATCTTGAAAATTTTGATGAACAGCGGTTGAACTGGGGAAAAATTAAAGTCAGCCTCAGCCATGGTACAGAGCCTTTGCACAGCGGGCAGTGTATCGAGCTGGTCGGAAAGATTATGCCGCTGCCGGCGCCGTCTTTGCCGGGAGGATATCAATTTGACCGCAAATCATTTTTTGAAGGACTGACTGCCAGCGGTTACAGTATCAGCCGGGCGCTTCCGGTTGATTGCCGCAATGAACCGTCTTGGGCGGATAAGTTCGGCTATTGGGTAGATCGCATCCGGCAAAGAATTGTTGCGCGGATTGATAAAGTTTTACCGGCCGACGAAGCCGGAATTACCGCGGCGATTGTGGCCGGGGAAAGAGGCGGGATGAGCAGGCGGCTGGTTGATAATTATCGGGATTCCGGATTGGCGCATTTTCTGTCGATTTCGGGGCTGCATATGAGTATGCTGGCCGGTTTGATGTTTTTTTTAGTCCGCTTTGTCATGGCATTAGTCCCGGGTTTGGCGCTGCGCCGCGATTCCAAAAAGCCTGCGGCGGTTTTGGCGCTGTTTATGAGCGTGGTTTATCTGTTGATTTCCGGAGCGCAGATACCGACGCAGCGGGCATTTATTATGACTTTTATCGTGCTGCTGGGGGTTTTGTTTGCGCGGCGGGCAATCTCCATGAAAACAATTGCCTGGGCGGGGTTGATTGTTTTGATTATTGCGCCCGAGGCTTTGGTCGGAGCTTCTTTTCAGATGTCTTTTGCGGCGGTAATGGCACTGATAGCCTTTTATGAAAAATATGCCGGTGCTCTGCAGCGTTTTTTGCGCGGATCTTCGGTTGATGAGCCGTCGCTGTCGGTTAAGATCCTGAAAATTATCTGGATTTATGTTGCCGGCATTATTGTATCGGACTTGATTGCCAGTCTGGCGACTTTGCCTTTTGCGATTTATCATTTTAACCGGGTAGCGCTTTATACTTCGCTGGCTAATCTGCTGGCAGGGCCGATTATCGGATTGATTATTATGCCTTTTGTTTTGATTGCTCTGTTATTAATGCCGCTGGGGCTGGAAGCCTGGGCGCTGAAACTGGTTGGGTTCGGGGTCGGAGCGGTTAATGATATTACGGCTTGGGTGGCGTCTCTGCCGCAGGCTGCGCTGCAGGTGCCGTCGCTGCCGACCTGGGGGCTGATTTTGATTGTGTTGGGCGGATTGTGGCTGTTTATTTGGCTGCAGCCGTGGCGAAAGTGGGGATTTCTGCTAATTGCCGCCGGTTTTCTCAGCCTGCTGACGGTTCGCTGCCCGGATGTGCTGGTAAATGATAAGGGAAATCTGGTCGCGGTTCGGGATAACTTCGGCGAACTGGTTATTCTGCCGGCGCGCGGGAATAATTTTGATAAGAAAGTCTGGCTGGAAAAAACGGCTAATCAAAAGATAACGGCAAAGGAGACACGCCGTTTGAAAAAAATATATCAGGGCAAGGAAAATTTTCCCGAGTGGCTTGATTTGCAGTGTGACGAACAGTCTTGCCTCTATAAGCGGCGGGTTAAAATTATTAAGTCCGGCGGTTTGGAAGTTGACGGTAAAAGTTTGGATTTGTCGGCCGGATTGGGGGCGGCGGTATATTTTAACGGCGAGGAAACCAGCATTCAGACCGTACGCGATGCTTCCGGTTACAGGTTATGGAACTTTGTAAAAAAAGGGCTTTGAAAAATAATTTCAAAGCCCTTTTTTGTTTTTGTCCATGCCGGTTAAGGATTTATATATTTGTTGTGTTTTCGTGAATGTAAGGTTATTGTTTTAAAAGTTAAACCTGTTAAAATATGGTCATAAGATAGTTGACTATCGTTCAAAATAAAGAAGGATTTTATCTTGAAGCCATTTCCTGAAAGCCCGGCTGCCTTTTTGTGGCTTTATGCCATGAAAAACAAGAAATTGTTTTTTTCAATTTGTGCCTGCGGTATTTTTTCGGTTATTTTTAATAAGCTTGCGCCTTATTTCTTTTCCAAGATGGTTGCCTTGTTCGGGGAGGAAGTCGCTTTTACCGATATTTCGCGGCCGCTCTGGCTGCTTTTGGCCGGCGTGCTGGTTGCAACGGTTTTTTCTAAGCTGTTGGAAATTTTATTTTCCTTACTCGGCGAGGTAAAGTTACGTCCGCGTATTTACAAACAAATAAATTTAGACTGTTTCA
>CALXTG010000044.1 GCA_944391355.1 uncultured Alphaproteobacteria bacterium | reverse complement strand
TTACCGCCGGCTATTTCTTAATGAAGTTATAATCAATGCGAAGATAACTTTTGTGAAAGGAACGGATACTGAAAAGGCGGGTTAATCCCGCCTTTTTACCGGTTTAATTTTAGCTTCGCTTCATTTCGTAGAGGGCTATCGCTGCGGCCGTTGATACATTCAGGCTTTCGACGCGGGGATCAATCGGCAGTCTGACGGTTATATCACAGCCTTCTTCGACCAAGCGGCGCATACCTTTGCCTTCACTGCCCATGATAATGGCATTTTTGCCGGCTTTGTTGATTTTATCAATTGTATCTTTGGCGTAACCGTCCATTCCGATAGTCCAGAAACCGGCGGTTTTGAGCTGGTCAATCGCTCTAGACAGGTTTGTGACCCGGCAGATTGGCAGAATATCGATAGTGCCGGCCGAGGCTTTGGCCATGGCGGCGGTTTCGGCCGGGGAATTTTTGTCTTGCAGAATCAGGGCCAAGGCGCCGAAAGCCGCACAGGAACGGATAATCGCGCCGATATTTTGCGGATCGGTTACCTGGTCTAAAACCAAAACCGTGCAGTTATCCTGCCGGTCGGCGAGGGCGCAGATTTCTTCAATCGCATAACCGGGGAGCGGGGCGCAGTATAAGGCATACCCCTGATGTACGGCGTCGGCGGGCAGAATCTTATTGATGTCGCTGCGGTCGACAATTTGAATCTTGGCGGGGTCGATATTGTGTTTTTGGCAATGAGCTTTCAGTTCGTCAAAATTTTCGCGGGTGGTAAGAATTTTGCCGATATTACGCTCGGGGTTGGCCAGGGCGGCAAAAACGGCGTGGCGGCCGTAAAGAATCAGGCCTGAAACACTAGACTGCGGCGCGTTGCCGCGGCGATTTTTACTCATGATTAAGACTTTCAATCAGGTTGATAAATTCCGGCAGGGCACGGATTGTATAATCGGCGGCCGGGCCGGTATAAGTTCGGCGGCTGTCGAAGATAACGGCCGGACAGCCCCAGAAACGAGCCATGGCAACGTCAGCGGCGCCGTCTCCCAGAACCAGCATTTCTTCGGCCGGCGGCTGCCGGGTTTTGAATAAGGCCGAACAGGCGTCATCATGGGGTTTGTCATGTTCCAGTTCACCGGCGCCGAGAATCCGGTCAAAATAAATGTTCCAGCCGAGTTGTGAAATTTCGGCGTCGAGATAGGGACGGTTTTTATTGGTCAGAATATGACAGGAAATCTTACGGTCGCGGCAAAAGCGCAAAATGTCTTCCGCTCCGGCAAAGGGAGATAAAAGACGGAGATGATTGTCTTTGATAAAGCGATAAAAAACTTCTTTGGCTTCGTCGGCGATATTCTCGCCGAAAACATTTTGAAAAATATTGCGGTTAGAATATTTTCCGGCGGCTTCTTTAATCTGATCATAGGTCATCGGCGGCAGTCCGAGTACTGCGAAAGTGGCGTCATACGCGCTTTTCAGGGTGGGGATCGTATCGGCCAAAGTGCCGTCCCAGTCAAAGACAATATGTTTAATCGGCAAGTGAATCTCCTCTTAAGAAAAAATTAAGCGCAAAATCATAAATTAAGAGTTAAACAATTATGGAGGCGCGGTCAATGACTAATTGCGATCGGGAAGAAAAAAGACAAAATTTCATTAATAATCAGCTGCAAAGAACAGATTGGCAGAGTTGCAGATTGGCTGCCGATGCTTCTTCGCGGATTTATTACCGGATTACGGCAGGAGATAAAAGCTATATTCTGCTGGATGACGCGACCGGAACCAACAAATGCGATTTGTTTGTCCGGTTATCGGCTTTGCTGCGCGAATCGGGTGTTTATGCGCCTGAAGTCTTGGCGGCTGATTTACAAAATCATTTTCTGTTGCTGGAAGATTTCGGGGACGGGACTTTTACGCGTCTTTTGACAACGGAAAACGAAAGAGAGTTATATCTTAAAGGAACCAAGGCCCTGTTGGCAGTGAGCAGAGTCCGCTGTCGTCCCGAAGGTATCGGCGTTTTAAACGAAGAGCGAATCGCAGCCGATATAATGTTTTTGCTTGATGATTATTATCCGTTGGCCGCGGGGAAAGAAATATCGCCGGCGTATCGGCAGAAATTTGTGCAACTGGTGCAAAAACTTTTGCCGATGGCATTTCGCGTGCCTTCCGGTTTGGTATTGTGGGATTATCATGTTGATAATCTGATGCTTTTGTCGGATGAAAACTGCGGGGTATTGGATTTTCAAGATGCCTTATGGGGACCGCTGACTTATGATGTCATGAGTTTGGTGGAAGACGCCCGGCGCGAAGTTTCGCCGCAGGTTGCCGCCGAGATGACGGAGCTGTTTTTTCAGGGGTTGAAAAATGTCAGCCGGGAAGATTTTGCCGCCTCTTATAAATTTATGGCAATGTTCAGACATATGCGGGTGTTGGGACGTTTTGCCGCGCTGTATGTCAAAAACGGCAAAGACCGTTATCTGCAGTTTATTCCTCATGTCTGGAAGATGCTGGAACAAACGCTGCTTTACCCCAGGTTGGCCGAAATGCGGCGGCTGATTGACGAGATTTTCCTGCTTGAATTGCGCCGTGAGCCGCCGCGTCGGAAGGTCAATCAGGCTTTTCTGCTGGCAGCGGGACGCGGCGTGCGGATGGAAAATTTGACCGATAACTGTCCCAAGCCTTTGGTGAAAGTAAGCGGCAAGGCGCTGATTGATTATAATTTCGATAAGCTGGCAAAGATCAATCTGCGGCGGGTTACGGTCAATGTCTGTTATCTTGCCGAACAGATAAAAGCGCATTTGTCCGGCATAAAAGGGGTTAATCTGCAGATTTCCGAAGAAGCCGAAGCGCTGGAAACCGGCGGCGGCATTAAGAAAGCTTTGCCAATGCTTGACGGGGGGCCGCTGCTGGTCTTAAACAGCGATACTTTCTGGCTGGAAGAACCGGGAAAATCGAATCTTGAGCGTTTGGTCGAGGCTTGGGACGATAGTAAATATGATATTGTTCTGCTGCTGCAGCCGCTGGATAAAATTATCGGAGACGGCGGAATCGGCAATTATAAGGAAATCAACGGATATCTCAGACGAAATATCAATAAAGAACCGGGCTTCCCTTATCTTTTTTCCTTCGCTTCGATACTGCATCCGCGGATTTTTGCCGGAATTGAGGCTGAAAAGTTCAGCCTGCGCGATTTATTTGACAGAGCCGAATCGTGCGGCCGGCTGGGCTGGGTTGAAGGGCAGGGGCTGCTGTTTCATGTCGGGACGCCCAAAGCGGTTGATTTGGCGGAAAATTATCTGAAAGACAGTAAATAAATCCGTGAATTGTGAAAAAAACTATTGACAAAGGCGGCAAAATACTATTATTTGCAGGGTAGTGATTTAGAAAGGATGATAAATCCTCATTCCTTGTTTTAGATATAACGGAGGGGTGGCAGAGCGGTCAAATGCAACGGACTGTAAATCCGTCGACTTCGGTCTACGAAAGTTCAAATCTTTCCCCCTCCACCATTTTTAACAAGGAACTCTCGTGAAGAGGTTGATTAAGCGGGTGTAGCTCAATGGTAGAGCAGAAGCCTTCCAAGCTTATGACGGGGGTTCGATTCCCCTCACCCGCTCCAATTTTTCCCCTTCCAAATATCGGTCTTAACAACAAACTTAGGATTTTTTGACAATGGCAAAAGAGAAATTTGAGCGCAACAAGCCGCACTGCAACATCGGAACGATCGGTCACGTAGACCACGGGAAGACGACGTTGACGGCGGCGATCACGAAGGTATTGGCGGAAGAAGGCGGCGCGTCGTTTACGGCGTATGACCAGATTGATAAAGCGCCTGAAGAAAAAGCCCGCGGTATCACCATCTCGACCTCACACGTAGAATATGAAA
>CALXTG010000043.1 GCA_944391355.1 uncultured Alphaproteobacteria bacterium | reverse complement strand
AGTTCGGTTTGAAACCGAAATCTTTTTGAATTGCTTTATCAATGCCTGTAATGTTTTCAATCTGTGACAGTTCAAAAACCGACTGGGCATTATCGGTAACCGGCCCATAGCTGTCAACCGCAATGGTAACAGGCCCCATGCCGAGCATACCAAACGCAACCAGACCGAAGGCAAAGACCGACGGATAAACCATAAAGGCATCAAGACCGACGCGGGCGGTAAAGAAGGCAATAACCATCAGGGCAACCATAACCAGACCGATCCAGAAAGCAGCGAAGTTGCCGCTGACAATACCGGAAATGATATTCAGCGAAGCACCGGCCTGACGGCTGGAGTTGACAATTTCGTTAACATGCTGCGATTTGGAAGAGGTAAAGATTTTGGTAAATTCCGGAATCAAGGCCGCGGCCAAAGTACCGCAGCTGATGATGGTCGAAAGCTTCCACCACAAATCAGCCCCCATATCGCCGATCATAACATAGCTGACGCCATAAGTAACAACAATCGAAACGATTGATGTAATCCAAATCAGGCTCGTCAGCGGCGTCTCAAAATTAAAGGCCTCGCTGTTTCCGAAAATCGCTTTGGAAACACGGTTATTTAACCAGTAAGAGAACATTGAGGTAATAATCATGACCACGCGCATGGTAAAGATCCAGACAATCAGACGCGCCTGTAAATCGACCCCGCCGGGGATTAAGGTTAAATCACCGTTCGGCGCATACATCATGCCGGCGCCGAGAACGATAAAGCTGATTAAAGCTACGCCGGTTACGCCGTAAGTTTCAAAACCGTCGGCGGTAGGCCCGACCGAGTCGCCGGCATTGTCACCGGTACAGTCGGCGATAACACCGGGATTACGGGCATCGTCCTCGTCAATTTTGAAAATGATTTTCATCAGATCGGCGCCGATATCGGCGATTTTGGTAAAGATACCGCCGCAGATACGCAATGCCGCCGCACCCAGCGATTCGCCGATGGCAAAACCGACGAAGCAGGCGCCGGCATTTTCCCGGGGAATAAACAACAGGATGATAACCATCATAATCAGTTCGACGCAAATTAACATAACGCCGATCGACATACCCGATTCCAGAGGCAGACTCATAACCGGATAGGGGCGGCCTTGCAAAGAAAGAAACGCCGTGCGCGAATTGGCAAAGTTATTAATCCGCATTCCGAACCAGGCTACCGAATAGGAACCGAGAATACCCAGAACCGACCACAGCAGAATGTTCAGCACCATCGGCATCGGAGTAGAATTAAGATAGTAGAAATAGTAAAAAATGCAGACGGCGATAAAGCATTCCAACAAAATCAGAAGCTTGCCCTGCTGTTTCATATAAGTTTTGCAGGTCTCATAAATCAGCGTTGAAATATCCAACATTGATTTATGTGCCGGCATATTTTTGATTTCAAGATATTTAAATAAGCCGAAAACCAACCCCAAAACACAGACAATCAGACCGTAAAGCAAAATCTGACTGCCCAAAATCGAATATCCGAAAATATTATATCCGACATCCAGCGACGGAATTTTCAGGTCAATTTCCGATGCAGATGCGCTCGCGGTAAACGCAAGCATAACCAGCAGCGCGGAAAACACCGTCTTGCTGATTTTTTTGATATCTAACATGCGATTATTCCTTATAGATTAAACCAGTTTAACAACTTCAGCATAAACCCGAAACAATGATTATTTCAAGTCTCATACCCTCAGTTATGCCCCGTATATTAGAAAATGATTCTAAATAATTGTTTAAGAATCGGCAATTTTATTTGGCCTTGGCAGAAAAAGAACTTAAATTAAAGCGGAAAAGGAAGCCGAAATGGAAGATAAAACAATCAAAATGATTGCCGTCGACATGGACGGCACCCTGCTCAATGACCGGAAACAACTGCCCGCCGATTTTCTGCCCCTGGCCGAAAAACTGCTTGCACGCGGGATTATTCTTGTTATTGCCAGCGGCCGCCAATATTATAATCTGCTGACTTATTTCGGCGACTTCCGCGACCGTTTCTATTTTATCTCCGATAACGGCTCGCTGGTTTATCATCAGGATAAAATTGTTTACAGCCGGACAATTCCTTCAGCTGATATTTTCAAAATCACCGCCGCTTTTGAGCATAATCTGCCGGATTCTTTTCCGATCCTCTGCGGCGCCGGTTCGGCTTATATCCTCTCAGAAGAAAACAACCCCGAATTTTTGCTGAACGCCCGCATGTACCATCAGCGCCTCGAAACCATAGCCGATTTTGCCGAAGCCGTTGCTCAGGACAGTATCGGAAAAATCGCCGTCTATGATCTCAAAGACGCCGAAACCGGCGTTTATCCGTTTATGCTGAAACATTTTCCGCATCTCAACATTGCCCTTTCCGGACAGCATTGGATTGACATTATGCAAAAAGGTGTCAGCAAAGGCTCGGCAATCGAATTTCTGCAGCAAAAACTCGGCATTGCGCCAAATCAGACAATGGCTTTCGGCGATTATCTCAACGACTGTGAACTGCTGCGGCATGCGCACTACAGCTACGCAATGGCAGGCGCTCACCCCGAACTCAAGAAAATCAGCCGTTTCACAGCCCCTTCCAATAATGACAACGGCGTCATAAAAATCCTGAAAGAATACTGGCCGCAATAAAAGGATAATAACTTTTTGATTCTTATTGTAAAAAGACACAAATCAGTTTAGACAGAAAAAAGTTCCTATTTTAAACGGAGAAAATAAATGAATATAGAAACCATCAAAGAATATTTTAATCGTTATTTCGTTAACGTTCTAAAAACACAGTATACCGACTATAATGGCCGTGCCAACCGCCCGCAGTTCTGGTATTTCTTTTTATTCGTCTTTATCATTACTTTCGTACTGGCGTTTATTGACACTCTTCTTTTCGGCCGCAGTCTCCTGAGCCTGATTTTTTCGCTGGCAACCCTCGTTCCGAATGTCTGCCTCGGTATCCGCCGCCTGCATGACCTCGGCAAGCCCGGCTGGTGGTATTGGATCTTCCTGGTACCTTTTATCGGTTCGATTATTTTACTGGTTTTGTTCTGCCTGCCCGGCGAAAACAAAGCTAATGCCTATGGCGAACCGGTCAAAGCCTAATCTCTGATCATTATATTATTAAGCCCGTTATTTTGACGGGCTTTTTTATTCGGTGCAATATGATACAAGAACTCCTTGACAAAGCCGTCAACACTCACCAACTGAAGCACGGCGAACTCCTGACCCTGCTGCAAACCGAAGACAGTGCCCCGCTTCTGGCTGCCGCCGACAGCGTCCGCCGGCAATATGTCGGAGACGAAGTTCATCTCCGCGCCCTGATAGAGTTTTCCAACCATTGCCGTAACAACTGCTGTTATTGCGGGATTCGCCGCGCCAATCGCAAAGCCGTGCGCTATCGTCTGAAACCGGTTGAAATTATCAATCTCGGTCAACAGGCTGCCGCAATGGGCTTTAAAACCGTCGTTCTCCAATCCGGCGACGACGCCTGGTTTGATGTTCCCCGTCTGACTTACATTATATCCGCTTTGAAAAAACTCGATTTAGCCGTTACTTTAAGCATCGGCGAAAAAAGCCGCGAAGAATACCAAGCTTACCGTGAAGCCGGCGCCGCCCGCTATCTGCTGCGCATCGAAACCACCGACAGCGACCTGTACCACCGGCTCGACCCGGGCATGAGCTGGGAAAACCGCCGCCGCTGCCTGCAGGACTTAAAAGAACTCGGTTACGAAGTCGGCTCGGGAATTATGGTCGGCCTGCCCGGACAAAGCCTTTCGTCAATTGCCGACGATATTCTTTTTTTTCAGGAATGTGATCTTGACATGTGCGGGATCGGCCCGTTTATTCCCCACCCCGACACGCCGCTGGCCGATTATCCCGGCCGCGCTTTTGACCTGTCGCTGAAAGTTATGGCTCTAGCCCGGCTGCTGCTGCCCGACATCAACATTCCCGCTACCACGGCTATGGAAACCCTGAACCCCGAAGGCCGGATCATAGCTCTGCAAAGCGGCGCCAATGTTGTCATGCCCAATGTTACGTCTCCGGAATGCCGGCGCTTTTACGAACTCTATCCCGACAAAGCCGGAGTCGGGGAAACAGCGGAAAACAGCCGCGATTCCATTGCCGGAAAAATCCGCGCCATCGGCCGCAGCATCGGTAGGAGTGCCGGAAGCCATAAAAGCAAAAAATCTTGATTTTTCGGATTTTTTCTGTATACTCGCCGCAGTTTCAATAACAATTAAAGTGGTTTGACATGACAAAAATATTGGTAATCAACTCGGGATCGACTTCGGTTAAATTTCAGCTTTTCGAAGCTTCCGGCACTCATTATGAAATCATTGCCAAAGGCTTGGCCGAACGCATCGGTATTAACGATTCCCTGCTGACAGTCAGTATCCGCGGTTCCGAAAAACAGACTTTCAAACAGGACCTTCCCGATCATGAAACCGCTTTAAAAGCGATTATCAACGCTCTGCTTAACGGCGCCGTTAAGAGCCTTGCCGAAATCAGCGCCGTCGGACACCGCCTCGGGCTCGGCGGAGAATATTTTGACAAATCGGTCATCATTGATAAAGATGTCATGGATAAAATTTATGACACCGTTGATTTTCTGCCGCTGCACGGCAAAGCTTTCGTCCGCGGAATTGAAGCCGTCACCGCCATGCTCCCGGAAATCACCCAGGTCGCAACCTTTGATTCGGCCTTTCATCAGACCATGCCCAGAGAGGCCTTCCTTTATGCCCTCCCCTATGAACAATATGAAAAACATCATATCCGCCGATACGGTTATCACGGCACTTCGCATAAATATGTTGCCGAAGAGGCTGCCCGTATGCTCGGACACAACGGCAAATTCATAACCTGCCATCTCGGCGGCGGCGCCTCAATTACCGCAATTGACAACGGCAGAAGCATTGATACGTCAATGGGGTTCACCCCGGCGGCGGGAATTTTGATGGGAACCCGCTCCGGCGATATTGACCCTTATATTCCGCTTCATATTATGAAAACCCAGAATAAAACCGCCGATGAAGTCAACGCCATGCTCAACAAAGAAAGCGGCTTATACGGCCTCTCCGGCGGATACAGCGACTTACGCGATATCGAAGCCCGTTATCTCGCCGGTGACGAAAAAGCCATTACCGCCATTGATGTTTATGTTCATTCCATTTTAAAATATATCGGCGGATTTATCGCCGTCCTCGGCGGTATTGATGCGCTGATTTTCACGGCCGGCGCCGGTGAAAACTCATCTTTTCTGCGCAAAAAAATCTGTGACCGCCTGACCTGGCTCGGCATAACCCTGGACGAAACCGCCAACCGCCGCCGCGGCGAAGCCGTTGCCATATCCTCATCGGATTCCCGGGTCGCTGTTCTGGTAATTCCGACCAACGAAGAACTGATGATCGCCCGCGACACTTATCAGCTGATTGCCGCCGAAACACAGGAAGAACTGACCCTCACCGCTTAAACGGCTTGAAACGGTACACAGACGGATTATATCTCTTTCATAAACAGTTGAGGAGAAATAATCATGTTCGCTTTACGCCCGGCAAATCAGCGCGGCCATACCCAAACCGGCTGGCTTGACAGCTACCATACTTTTTCCTTCGGTGACTATTATGACCCCGAGTTTATGGGATTCAGTGACCTGCGGGTTATCAACGACGACATTGTTGCGCCCGAACAGGGATTCGGCGCCCACCCGCACCGGGATATGGAAATTGTCAGCATTGTCCTGAGCGGAGAACTGGAACATAAAGACAGCCTCGGCAACGGCTCGGTTATTCGTCCCGGCGAGATCCAGAAAATGTCGGCCGGCAGCGGAATTTACCACAGCGAATTTAATCCCTCTGCCACAGACCCCGTGCATTTTCTGCAAATCTGGATATTTCCGAATATGAGGGCTCTGAAGCCTTCTTACCAGCAAAAACAATTTTCGCCGCAAATCATGACCGACCAGCTGAAACTGATTGTTTCTCCCAATGGCCGTGAAGAATCTCTTATCATCAGTCAGGACGCCGAAATCTATCAAACGCTGCTCAACCGCGACAAAACCGTCAGTTTTGATATCAATGACCGCCGCAAGGCCTGGATTCAGATTGCCGGCGGCAGCGTCATGGTCAACGATCAGCCGATGGTTGCCGGTGACGGTCTCGCCGTTGCCGATGAAAATACCTCGGTTCAAATCCGCGGCGTTGACGAACAGTCTAACATTATTGTTTTTAATTTAAGAAAATAAATGAAACAATAAAAACATCGCTTAACAAACCTCTCTCTGTCAGAAAACGACAAGGGTAATATTACCGACTTAAAATCTATAAGGGCACCCAAATCTGGAACAAGGCATCAATGCTAAAAGCAGATCAAAATCCGGAGAATAAAAATGAATCAACCACAGATTCAAAAAAGTAACCACAAAAGCTATCAGAAAAAAATATTCATTTTTTACAAATACAAAAAAGGCAATAATAAACCCTATCGCATAAACAATAACCCACCAAGGAGCAATTTTGGCAAAAGCCATATTAACCAGATCTCCCATTGTACCTAAAGATAAGAACGCTAGATACAGCCACAAAATCACACAAGCGAATTTAAACAATTCCCATAACCAACCACAACTATCTAACAATTTAGCCCATATTTTTTTCATCTTAAACTCTCACCTCATAATAGCAAGAATATGACATAAAACAAGGTTATAAAAATATTAATAACCGACATAAAATAGCTTATTTACCATCCAAACAAAGATGAAACTGGCCAAAACCAACTGATATCCGGATTATAATAACGCAGCACAAATGTGTCCGCAATAAAAAACATCAAAAAAACTATATCCGATATTTTATCATACCATATCCATAAAATTAATTGAATAGCTGCGAATAAAGCAATCCACCAAGGAATACCCCCCGCCGCAAACATATTTATCAATACAATTGCCGCCGCTATTGAAGAAATAACAACCCATATATAAAGAAAAATAAGCGCATTCCCCAAAAAAAACTTCATCCAGCCGCCAAGCTCAGATAAAAAATTATAATATTTTTTCACAAACACCCCAATATATAAATAAAAACAGGAATTAGATTGTCACACTCTCTGTTTAATCACTCTCCCCGGTAACTTCGTCCCGGACCAAAAGTAAGATACAAATCACGTTCAGGATCAAAATGATGTAATAAAACCAAATCAACTATAAATAACAGAAAAAAAACAACTTCATCAATTTTCTTATACCAGCACCATAACAACAGCTGGCCACTCCCCACAACAGCTATCCATAAAGGAGCACTATCATCTATATATAAACCAATCAAAATAAAAGCAGCTGCCACCGACCCCATAATTCCTGAATAATAGATACCAATAAAAAGAAAGAAAAAAATCTCCTTAACAAATCTAACCAGTTTCTCTACAAGTACTTTTATTTTATCCATTTTTACTATTTTCCGATATGCAATTAATTTATATATTAT
>CALXTG010000042.1 GCA_944391355.1 uncultured Alphaproteobacteria bacterium | reverse complement strand
TTAACCGCCAGCTGCTGTGCGGTTTGCAGAGCCAGCATATTCGCCGATTCCTGATTCATGTCGGCGAGCGTTAATTTATCCGCCCCTCCTTCCAACACATTTATCAGATTCTCGGTGAAGTCCTGCCTCGTGGTAACGATAGAATAATAATTCCCAAACTCCGAGGCAAATCCGCGCAAGGTATTAATCGCCTCTTCTAATTCGGAAATTGACTGTTCAACATCTTCGGCAGTTTTCCATTCTTTAGTTTTCAATCCCAGACTTTCGCTGTCGGCCTTAACTCCGAGAACATCTATTTTAGATGAGCGGTCTTCATTGAAGTTGATTTTCAGCTTCTGGCCGCTCAGCAGATTAACACCTTTATAAGAGGCATCTCTCACCAAACAATTATATTGTTCCAACATTAAACAAAAACTTTGTTGCGATTTGGCAAAATCCTGAACAGAAAAACTTATCTGCCCTGATAATAAAGACGGCGGAAAGGGGGGCGAAAAAAGATTATTCCAGTCCGGCTCCTTACTCAAAACCTTTTCCTTAAAATTAAGCGTATCTGTCAGCAAATCGGCATAAGTAATATTTTGTATCGTGCCGCTGATATTTTCAATATTATAAATATCAGCTGCAGCTGTTTTTGACACCAGATTATTTCCGCTTCTGACAGCAAAAATACCGCCGGAAGCAATTGAAAAACTATTATCATTTCCGATATTCAAGACTGTACCGGCATAATCAAAATAAAGTTGCGCCCGGCTTCCGACATTAAGGCTGCTCCCGGAAAGCCCGGCTGAGCCGTTCAAATAAATATACTCACCTTTGAGATTCAGACAGCCGTTAAGATTTAACGTCGTATTTGACTGCATAAAAACTCGTCCGGTATCAAGATTAACTTCAGCGCCGTAATCAATATTAAATGTCGTTCTATTCTGTATATAAATGCCCTCACCCCGGCTGGAACGCTGAATATTTGTCTTTGAACCGCTTTTCAGATTAAAATTCGACTCTTTATGGCTCCAAAGCCCGGCAAAATCTTTTACTTTTATATTCAAATCACCATATACATTCAAAGTTGAACCACCGACCGCATTACCGGCATCATCTAAAGCAACCCCGGTTGCAAAATGCCCGTCGGCATTAATGTTAATCTCTCCTTCTAAATTGAGAACTGAACCGTTTTGCAGATAAAAAACCCCCATCGCTTTATTCGCCGTATTGGTCGTTAAATTCAAATTAAGCTTAACATTTTTGGCAGTTACCTGCGCCCCGGTTCCGTCAATTTGAATTAACCCGTAACGATTAACGGTCTGTGAACTGTTTTGTAAAGAAAGTGTCAGATTTTCAAAACGATTATTATCGGCCGCCAAAATACTTGCCTGATTTTTATCTGAGGTAAAGTTCAGACTGGCCGATTCACTTTTTCCCATAACATTTTGCCCGTTATGCAGCTGAATTTGAAAATTATTTGAAAAAGTTATTGAACCGTCAACCAGAATTGTCCCGGTTTTTCCGGAGTTTACCGCAGCAACAAACTCCTCTTCACTTTTAACAACCGCAAAGACATCCGTTGTTTCGAGCGCCTGATTGGCGACGGCTTTGGCCTGTTCAAGGAATTTGGTGCCGGAGTCAATCGCTTCGCTGGCCGCTTTAATAGTTTGAATTCCCTGCGACATAGAGTCAAGTAATGCTGTCAAATCGGCAGCGCGGTTGTTTAAGGAAGAAGCGGTGTAATAAGAAGAGGGATTATCAATAGCCGAAGAAACTTTAAGGCCGGTCGCCAGGCGGTTTTGCACAATATCCTGCTGTCTTGCAATATTCTGCAAGCTCAACAAGTTGCTGCGCATTGATGCTGTTAACGAAATCCCCGACATTCTCTCGGCCCCATGTTATTCTGTTTTTCCGATACAATCATCCTCGGACTCAACCTATTCCCTTTACTTGTCATACTCGGGCTTGACCGGAGAATTCTCTTCCTCTCTGTCACCCTCGGGCTTGACCCGAGGGTCCAGGTTAACAATATAGCTTATTTAATTGACCTGGATCCCCGCGCAAAGCGCGAGGATGACAACAAAAGAAAGTCAAGCCCGAGTATGACAATAGAGATATATTATCATAATTTCCCATTCTAAACAATAGATATTAATAAAGATTTAGCACAACCTGTTTTTCTGTCTAAATCAATTGAACATACCTTTTTCCGGCTATTAGACATATTTTAACCAATATAGCTTATTTTGAGGGACTGAGGTGACGGATGATATTGCAAAAATGGCTGGAAACGGCGCGGGTTTATTTTGACCGCCGGATGTTAACAATGCTCGGGCTCGGTTTTTCGAGCGGCTTCCCGTTTCTGCTGGTCGGGGGCACCCTGGCATTATGGCTGACAGACGCACATATCAGCCTTGAGATTATCGGCCTTTTCGCCTTGGTAAAAATCCCTTACAGCTTTAAATGGCTCTGGTCGCCGCTGACCGACCGCCTGCGCCTGCCGTTTTTCGGCTGTTTCGGCCGGCGCCGCGGCTGGGCCTTATTTTCGCAGTCGCTTTTAATCCTCAGCATTCTGGCCATGGCCGCGGTCAATCCCGCCAACTCGGTTTACCTGATGATGTTTCTTGCCGCTCTGGCCGTCTTTGCCTCGGCGACCCAGGATATTGTCCTCGACGCCTTTCGCGTCGAATGCTTTACCCCCGAAGAACAAGGCGCCGGCGCCGCAATTTTTATTCTCGGCTACCGGATCGGTTTTATCTTTTCCGGCGCGGTTGCGCTGCTGCTGGCGGCCGTCATTTCCTGGAACGAAGTTTATGTCCTGATGTCGCTCGGCGCGGTTATCGGCATTATCAGCATTCTCTTTTGCCGCGAACCTGAAACCGGAGCAGCACCGCAGCCGATACAAGGCCGAACCCCTTTACAAAAGCTCAAAAACTTTTACCTTTCCGCGGTTAAAGCCCCGATTGCCGACTTCATCAGACGCCGCGACTGGAAAGTTATCGTTTTGTTTGTCATGGTCTATAAACTCTGCGATTCTTATATGGCGCCGATGTCAATGCCTTTTTATGACGCCATGGGTTTCAGCAAAGAAGAAATCGCCTATGTCACCAAAATTTTCGGCATGATTGCCACTATTATCGGCGGCCTGTGGGGTGGCCTGGTTGTCAAACGTTACGGCATTGTCAAAAGCCTGATTCTCGGCAGCCTGCTGCAAGGCGCCACGACCCTGATGTTTGTCGCCCAGACTTATGCCGGGCACAATCTCGGGGTTTTAATGCTGACAATCTCGCTCGACAACCTTGCCGGCGGCATGAGCACCACTTTCTTTGTTGCCTATATTTCTTCGCTATGCAATGTAACTTATACTGCCACGCAATACGCCCTGCTTTCGTCTTTCATGAGTCTGGTTCGCGACTTGCTTTCTTCTACTTCCGGTTTTCTGGTTCAGCTGTTTTCCTGGCAGATTTTCTTCATCATCACGACGCTGATGTCACTGCCCGGCCTGCTGCTGATCTTCTACATGAAAAAACACGGCGGCCTCAAACCTTATGCGGAAGCCGCGCATAAATAAAATCGCTGAGCGCATTGGGCAAAATCGACATCAGCCAGGTGGCAAAACGCATCGGCCACGGAAAAGCAATGGTTCCGACATTTCTTTCCAGCCGCGCGGCAATCACTGCCGCCGCCTTATCGGCCGGCCAGAAAAACGGCATTGGGCAGGTATTTTTATCGGTAATCCGCGACTTTACAAACCCCGGGCAAATAATACTGACCGCGATTCCCTCTCCGCGCAGACTGCCGCGCAACGCCTCGCCCCAGGCTTTGACGCACGCTTTTGACGCGCTGTAAGACGGACAGGACGGCAGACCGTGATATCCGGCAATTGAAGCCAGCAGCGCAATCGTTTTATCAGCCCGCTCCGGCGCCTGCTTAAAACTTTCCACTGCCGGCAAAACCGTATTTACCACGCCGAAAATATTAGTATTAAACGTTCTGCGGATATTCTCGGGCGTTTCTTCCACCGTCGCCACGCCGGCATTGGCAATAACCAGATTAAGCGGTGCCGCCGCCGCGCATTTTTTTACCCATTTCTCTGCCGCTTCCCTATCGGTAACATCCAAAATCTCGGCAAAAACTTTTGCTCCGCGGCCGGCGCATTCCGCCGCGACTTTATTCAAACGCTCCTCATTGCGCCCGCACAAAAACAGATTTTCCGCTCCCGCCGCCGCATAATGCAGAGCCAAAGCCTCGCCGATACCGCTTGACGCGCCGGTTATCAGAATATTTTTAAATTTTGTCGACATAAGCAATCCCTTAAAGCCTTATTAAGATTTTCTTTTTATACTACAGAAAAATCTTTTTGAGGAGAGTTATTTTGTATCTGTCCAGCATGACCGGATTTTCCCGGGAAAACGGCGAAATGACATTCAACGGTGTTAATTACGTCTGGTTCTGGGAAATCAAAAGCGTCAACGGCAAAGCCTTTGACCTCAAAACCAAACTTCCTGCAGCTTGGGAATATCTGTCTCCGGCGCTCAAAAACATTGCAGCCGGTTATTTCAGCCGCGGCAGCATTTCCGCTTTTCTGGATCTCAAAGTTTCCGGCGGTGAACAAACTATCCGCATTAACAAAAAAATCCTCAACAAGCTGATGTCATACAGCCTCAAACTTTACCAGACTTCCCCCGAAATCTGGGAGCGCCCGTCATTTACGTCGCTTTTAAATCTGCGCGGGGTGGTGGAAACCGAAGAAAACAGCTTAAATGATGAAGAACGGGAAGTATTGGGCAAAGAAATTCTCGCCTCTTTCACCGAAGCCTGCAGCCAAATGCAGAAAGACCGTGAAAGAGAAGGTGAAAAAATTAAAACCGCCCTGCTGGCAATCGTCGACAAAATCAATGATACCGTCGAAAAAATTGCCGTCATTGCCGCCGGTCAACCGTCTATATTGAAAGAAAAGCTGCAACAGCAGATTAATAACCTGCTCGGTGACGGAACGCCGGTCAGTGAAGAGCGGCTGGCGCAAGAGGTGGTTTTATATGTCACCCGCGCCGATGTCCGTGAAGAAATAGACCGCTTGAGAGCCCATATCAAAACCGCCCGCGAACTGCT
>CALXTG010000041.1 GCA_944391355.1 uncultured Alphaproteobacteria bacterium | reverse complement strand
CTCTTTCCTCTGTTCAATTAAAACTACAGCCATTTAATGCTAACGGACATTTAAAAGCAAGCTCTTTGTAACATATGTGCCGGGAAATAAAATTCACCGTTTGCCGAACGAAAATTTTATGGATTGAAAGCTGAATTTTATTCCTATATATCTACTTCGGAAGGAATCTGTTCATGTTTAAGTTTTTTGATCTAAAACAAAGCCTGCGTGAGGTTATCCGCTTAGCCTTTCCGATCACCACCTCTTTTCTGGCAATCGGCATTATGGGCGTAATCGACACGATTATCGTCGGCAATTACAATACCGACCAGCTGGCCTATATCGGTATTGCCAATTCGATTTTTATCCTGCTGTTTACCTTCCCGATTGGATTACTGCAGGGCGTTCTGATAAAATCTTCTCAAAAATACGGCGCCCGCAAATTCGCCTCTACCGGAAAAATCTACAATGAAGGACGCAAATACGCTCTGCTGCTGTCAATCGTCTTCACGATAATCGGCATCAACGGCCGGAGTATCCTCGAACTGCTCGGCCAAAATCCCGACATGGTCGAAAACGGCGGAAAAGTTTTGAACGTTTTTTCCTTTTCTATTCCCTTCATCTTAATTTATGCCAACGCCAACTTCTTTTTACAGTCGATTAAGCGTCCGCAGGTAGCGATGTATGCCGCTTTGGTCGCCAACGTTTTGAACATCGCCGTTAATCCGGTTCTGGTTTATGGTAAATTCGGTTTTCCCGAACTCGGAGCCGTCGGTTCCGCGACCTCAACCCTGATTGTCCGAATTTTTCTGGCCTTATTTATGCTCTATTATATCCGCCGCATGAAAGCCAAACCTAAAGTCAACAAACATTTCGGCCTTGACCGCAATTATCCGACCTGGTGGAGCGACAGCCGCAACACCCGCCGTCTCGGTTATGGCGTCGCGATCATGAGTATTTCCGCCAACGGTTCTTACGCGGCGGTCAGTACTTTTGCCGGCTGGCTCGGCCAACAGTCAATGGCTGTTTTTGTCATCCTGATTAATATCAGCTCATTAGTTTTCATGATCTGCTTTTCTATCTCTCAGGCCACCTCTATTGTGGTCGCCAATGCTTACGGCCGGCGCGACAAAGACGGCATTATCTGCGCTGCCTGCGCCGGCTTTCTGGTCATGTTGACCGCGCTCCTCTGTCTGGAAACGGCGCTTTATAATTTTCCCAACCAGACAATCGGCATTTTCACCGACGACCCGGTCGTATTGGCCTCGGTTCGCGGCCTGATTTGGTTTCTGATGATTGAAATTATGGTCGATTCCCTGCCGCTGATAATCATCGGTTCGCTTAACGGCCGCAGCGACGTTCTCTACCCAACCTCATTTCAGGCCTTTGCCTTTCTGGTCGTCCGGATCAGCACCTGCTATTTGCTGACCTTCACTTTCGGCCTTGGCTTAAAAGGGCTGATTCTCGGATTAATGTCCGGCGGCGCCACTTCATTCCTGCTCAATATTTCACGCTTCATTTATCTGATACGACGCGACCGACGCGAAGGTTTGCGTTAAAAAAAATCCCCTCATTTCTGAGGGGATTTTTTTATTTGGCAAGCATCTGTTTGGTATGCTCGATAATTTTTTCAACCACATCCGATTTCGGTGTGTATTTTTCTTCAAACGGCGGAATGGTTTCCCAGCCCAGTTCTTCAAAAACATTATAAATATGCTCTTTGATAACACCGGGTTTCCAGCCGTAAGAACCGAACGCAAAACCAACCTTGTTCTTCGGACGCAGGCCGCGCATATAAGTTACAAAGCCGGCCACCCGCGGAAACAGCTGGTTGTTAAGGGTCGGATTGCCGATACAGATATATTTGGCATCGACAAAATCAACCATAACCTCGGAAACATTTTTCACTGCCAGACAATGTTTGACCACCGGAATTCCGGCATCCTGAAAGACCGATGCCACGGCTTCGGCCAAAGTTGCCGTTGCCCCCCACATCGAATCATATACGACCACGGCCTTGCCGTCATTCTCTCCCGAAGCCCACTTGGCATAAGCGGAAAGAATGGTATTAACTTCTTCTTTGCCCGACCAGATACAACCGTGCGACGGCGCAATCATCTCAATATCCAGCCCCAGACTGCCGGCCGTGTCCAAAGCCTTTTCGGCCTGGGCTCCGAACGGAAACAGAATATTGGCATAATAGCTTTTGGCCTCGCGCATAATCACGCCCGGCAGCATATCTTTCACCCAAATCGTATCGGCGGCATAATGCTGGCCGAAACCGTCGTTTGACAACAGAAGTTTATCTTCTTTAACATAAGTCATCATTGAATCCGGCCAATGCAGCATCGGGGTTGTCATAAATTCCAAAGTTCTTTTGCCGATAGAAATACTGTCGCCGGTTTTGACAATTTCATATTCCCAGCCGGTTGTGTCAAAATGCGCTTCCAAAGCGGCTTTACCGGCCATATTGGTAATAATTTTTGCCTGCGGTGCCAGCTTCATCAGTTCCGGAACATTTCCGGAATGATCCATTTCAACATGGTTAACCACGATATAAGCAATTTTTGAAAAATCCGTCTTGCTTTTAATCCGGGCAATATTTTCATGCGAAAGATAATGTTTGACCCCGTCAACCAGTGTAATTTTATCGTCAATAATCAGATAAGAATTATAAGTCGAACCGTAAGGCGTGCTGTAACCGTGAAACTCTGTCAGATTCCAATCCTTGACGCCGACCCAGTAAATATCTTTTTTAACTTCAACTGCATCCATAATTTTAAGCTCCTCAAATAAAATTCCTCTAATATTAAATAACATTATTTTTCCAATTGACAAGAAGCTAAATTATTTATAAACAATAACAGTAATCATTATTACTTTTAACGGAAATTGTAATGAACTATTCAAAACAGAGAGAATTAATTTTAAAAACTTTGCAGGAAAATCCGGTTCATCCGACTGCAGATTATATCTACTCCGTTTTGAAAAAAGAATTACCCACCATCAGCTTGGCAACGGTTTATCGCAATTTAAACCAGCTGGCGGAACAAGGAAAAATCAAAAAAATTGAAGGGCTGGACGGAAGCTCGCATTTCGACCACACCATTCACAATCACTATCATTTCGTTTGCATTAAATGTAATAAGATTTATGATATTCCCTACGAGGTCGCCAAAGATATCGAACAAAAGGTATCTGCCATGACCGGGCTGGAAATTACGGACCATGATATCTCTTTCAAAGGGATATGCACGGCCTGCCAACATAAAAACTGAGATAATTTTACGGAGACTTATATTATGGAACTTAAAGGTAGCAAAACAGAAAAAAATTTAATGGAAGCTTTTGCCGGTGAATCTATGGCCCGCAACAAATATACTTACTATGCTTCCAAAGCCAAAAAAGAAGGCTACAACATCATTGCCGACAAATTTGAACAGACGGCCAACAACGAAAAAGAACATGCCAAAATCTGGTTCAAACTGCTGCACGGCGGCGAAGTTGCCGACACAATGACCAACCTCAAAGATGCGGCTGCCGGCGAAAATTATGAATGGACCGATATGTATGCCCGCATGGCAGAAGAAGCCAAAGAAGAAGGCTTCACCAAAATCGCTTATCTGTTTGAAGCCGTTGCCAAAATTGAAAAAGGCCACGAAGAAAGATATCAGGCTCTGCTCGATTCTCTCTGCGAAGGCAAAATCTTTGAACGCCCGACCAAAGTAATTTGGGAATGCGCTAACTGCGGTCACCGCGTCGAAAGCCCCAAAGCTCCGGAAAAATGCCCGGTTTGCGACCACCCGCAGGCTTATTTCTTTGAACTGCAGGAACAGTTCTAACCCCTCTGCCAAGCACCTCTTACGAGGTGCTTTTTTTATACAAAAAACACCCTTCTTCTAAGGATTTATACAACAAATCCAAAATACCCCCGTGACGCCTCCGCTTTATAATTGAGCCCAACAAGCAGTTTTGTTATCCTTTAAACATAGACTTTGATTTCGACTGTTGAAAGGAGACGGAGATTATGAAGAAAACGGCGTTTATTCTGCTTTCTTTGTTACCGGCGGCTGCCGTTCAGGCGGCCTCTCTCCCGCTTGACATTCACACACAGACACACACCCGGCGAATCAAAGTCTATACAAATTGCCAAAACCCATTTTCTGCCCCATTGGCAAAACAATGACTTTAACTTTTCCGAGCCGGCCGACTGCACCGCCTACCCCCTCACTCACTGCAAAGGCTATAAAATTCCCGCGCCGGATTCTTATTGTCCGGGAAATTCCTTGTTCTTTTCCGCCTGTATCTGTCCCGACAGCTTCACGAAATGCGAACTGCCCGCTTTCGGCTCCGGCGCTCAATGCGACGACAAATATTCGGTTTGCAGCGAGGATATCCCTCGTGCCTGCAAACTTGAAAATCCCGACTACACCAATTCATGCCCCGCCGGAACCAAACCGGATTCCTCCAAACGGTGTTCCTATGACAACAATTACGGTGCCTGCTGCAATACCTGCGCCGCCTATCCCGAAACCGAAATTAAAGACGGTTACGAATTGGTTGAGGAGTGCATCGACTGCGACGGAAATATACGTTATCAGGTAAGACCTCAAAACTGCGGCACAGGATTTATAACCTGTAACAACGGCCCCGACGCCGGCGCCAAAGAATGTAAATCCGGCGAGCAAATTCTGTACTCAAGCTGCAAACCGGAAAGAGAAGTTTGCCAACCCGGATATATCGACCAAGAAAAATATTGGAACGGAGAATAACCATGAACAAAATTATTTTAACCCTGCTGCTGACAACTTCCCTTGCCGCCTCGGCCAATGCGCAAAACTGCGTCAATCCCTCCCGCTGCGCCGAACTCGGGTATCGGGATGACGTCGGAAAATGTTCGGGGCGCAAAACCCTGCTTTGCCCGTTTGACAGCAACAAAGCCTTTTGCATTGACCCGGACGGCGGCAGCGGTTTTTACACCTGCGATGACTTTCTGGAAGCAATTAAAGAGGTTGACGGCGTCATTTACCTGAGCCGCGGCCTGGAATGCGATATGACCGGAAAATCAACTTCCATCCGTTTTGCCGAAGGGCTGAAAGTCATCGGCACTGCCGATCAGCCGAAAATCGAATTTATCAATTTCGGCGAAAATAAACCGACGCTTACCCTCCCCGGACGCAACACCTTCGAAAACCTTCGTATCGTCAATGCCGATATCAGTGTTTCCGGAAACGATAAATTCATCAATATCCAGGCCGAAAATATTTCAGGAAATGCTGACATAACATTTGACGGCGCCAATAAAGCCGTCCGCGTAAATACCTGTAACAGCGGAAATACAACTACCGTCACCGCCGGAAGCTCTTTGGAAGCGACCTCAGACTTTAATGCTCTCGGCGAGATAAACGGAACGCTGATTTCCGGTTACGTTAACAACAATTGCTACAAAGGACAAATAAATATCAACGGTTCCTTAATCGGATGCAATATAAGA
Source organism: uncultured Alphaproteobacteria bacterium (assembly GCA_944391355.1). Classification (GTDB taxonomy): domain Bacteria; phylum Pseudomonadota; class Alphaproteobacteria; order RF32; family CAG-239; genus CALXWF01. The sequence goes on along the minus strand of CALXTG010000041.1, from coordinate 1,925 downwards.
TATTCGTCATTTAATGGTTCTTTAAGTTCTCTAAAGGATTGCAAAGAGCAAAAAGTACACGATTCGACAATAAACGTTCCTATTGCAATAACTACCTCCACAGCACAAAGGAACACTATCAACAGCAAACTTTACATAGACGTTTCTACCTCAACGACTACATGGACAACAGTCAGATCTATCGTAAACAGTAATGGAGAAATATTTGTAAATATGCACAATAGCAGTGTTTCATACTTGTTAAGTGACGACACCTTCATCAAAGGAAGCAGAATAGCTTTTTTCTCAGAACAATATCCGGAAATCAACGGCATTTGGAAAGCAAAGGACACCACCCAAGAAATTACTATCTCGAAGAAAACAGCCGCAGAATTAAAAAAATATTTTACCCGAATTGGCGACTGGGACGGCAGCAAACCCGACGATATAAACTAACCCTCGGTAAAAATAAATTCCGCCGAAAAATCGGCGGAATTTATTTTATCCGGCTCGTAACATTCACACACCCGAACGATAATAATTACTCTGCCGGTACCGGTGTTTTAACCATCGTCTTTCCGGCGCCCGGCTCAAGATCAATTTCTTTTTTCGGCGCTTTCTGATAATCATCAACGGCATCTTTGGTTGCCTCAACACCTTCTTTTACCAATCGTTTGGTTCCGCTTTCAACGTTATCGACAACTTCGCCTACCGTCGTGGTTTCAGTAATCTGCCCTTCAAAAATTCCTTTCCCGACCAGATAAATGACAACAATCAAAATCAAATAGAATAGATATTTCAAAAAAGTACCCATGATCGTCTCCTTGTTAATTATGCCTTCTCCGACAACATAATCATCAAAAAAACGATTTCAATTACTCCGCGGAACACTTTTCAATTTACATTAGACAAAATTTATGACAATATAAACGCGATAATATAATTATTGTTAAATCATTAAAAAATAAAATATATGAAAATCAAAAAATTTCTGGCCATCCTCGTAACAGTTATGGGGTTGGGCCTGTTCTCTTCCTGCTGCAACCATGATCATGAGGATCCCTGGCGTTATGAAGATGAATACATAGATGTTGAAACCCGCTACACCCTGAGCGGCGAAGTATCTGTTTTTGCCGAGTATAACTATGATTACCTCATTCTCGGCATGAGCAAAGACAATAAATTTATTGTCATCGGCTTGGCTAATGAGGGGGCAAACAACAATACTCCCAATGTTCAGGAAAGAACTTTACTGCCGCTGGAACAGCTTCATGAGGAAATTGATTTCTTAAATCAAACCTCAAAATATCATTTCGAATACACGGCTGAGCCTTGTATTTACGAAAGTGATATTTACTGGCGGGTCAGTTCCGACGTACGCGGCGTTTATGCGATTGTAAATCATTTCGGCAAATCTTTTATAATAGATGATGATTTCTATTATAATGAAAACATTCGCTACGAATTCTTAAGCGAACTCGGCTTTCATTTCTGGACGCCGTACAGCAAAGATTATTACATTCGCATCCGCAGCCGTATGTAACAAAAAATCCCTCCGAACGGAGGGATTTTTTGTTAACTTTCCGAGACCGGAGCCGAAGGCGGCGGCGTCAACTCCTGTAAGGTACCGACGGCTTTTTTGCGCTTCAGTTTGTTGACAAACTTAATCGACCGCTGGGCATCCCATTTCTTTTTGCCCTCTTCTCTTTGGAAAATCTGTTTATAAACTTCAATCGCCTGGTCAAATTCTGACAGTTTGGTCAGACAACTGGCCAGACCGTCGTACAATTTATGATGATAACGGTTATTATTGATCATCTGCGCTTTCTTATAGCATTTCAGCGCATCGTTAAATTTCATCATTTTCTGATAAACAAAACCGATACTGATCCAAGCCTGAATCTCCCGGCTGTCAATATTCAAAATTTTGGTAAAACATTTGATTG
>CALXTG010000040.1 GCA_944391355.1 uncultured Alphaproteobacteria bacterium | reverse complement strand
TCGCCAGGAGTTGGGACTGGACGCGGTTATCATTTCTAACGAAACCAAAAACGGCGAAGTTTATATCACTGCCGCGGTAGAGGAAAAAAATGAATTTTCCTTTAATGACGAAGAGGAACTGCAAGAGCGGGAAATACTGCCGGCTTTTGATGAAGCCCCGATCAGAGAAAGTCTGGAATATCACGGTGTTTTAGAGGTTATCCGCAGTCGGATTTTGGCGCGCTGCCGCAAGATTGCCGTCGAGCGCGGCCTGAAAAATTCCCGCGCGGTGTTGGAGCGCTGTTTTGCCGAAATGTATCGTTTCAGTAATATTCTCAATACCGAAAATCCGTTAAAAATGTTTATGGGCACCCCCGGCAGCGGCAAATCGACCGCGATTGCCAAAACGGCTGCCCAGGCCAAGTTCCGTGCCGTTCCGGTCTGTATTATCAGCACAGACAATGTCCGTGCCGGCGCCAACCAGCAGCTGCAGGCCTTTGCCAAAATCCTTGAGACGGATTTTTTGTTCTGCAAAGGCGAACGCAGTTTATATGAAACCGCCCGTAAGGCGGCGGCTTCTTATCGGCTGGTTTTGATTGATACGCCGGGCATTAATCCTTTTGTTAAGGAGCAGGTTGCCAAAATCAGCACCGTCAGCGAAACGGTTAAGGCTGATTGTATTTTAACGATGGATGCCGGGCGGAATCCCTGCGACGCCGCCGAAGCCGCCGAAGTTTTTTACGGTCTCGGCGCCCGCTTTATAATGCCGACCCGGCTGGATTTAACCCGCCGGATAGGTGCTTTGTTAACTGTTGCCGATTGCTGCGATTTAGGTTTTTGCTCGGCCAGCGTCAGCGATTCGATAGCCAACGGCCTGGCGCCGCTGGACAGCCGGTCTTTGGCCGGACTGGTCTTGCCCGAATAAGGAGAAAGTGAATGGAAAACACTCAGGAAGAATTAAAAATCATGCCGCGCGGCACAACGCCGCGGTCATTGCAGAAAGGGCGCAATCTGATTGCCGTCGCTTCCGGAAAAGGCGGGGTCGGCAAAACCTGGTTTTCCATAACTTTAGCACATGCCTTAAGCCTGTTGAAACAGAAAACCCTGCTGTTTGACGGAGATCTGGGGCTGGCCAATATCGATATCCAGCTCGGCCTGATGGTTAAAGACGATTTAGGCAGCGTCATTGCTCAGAGCAAAACCCTCAATCAGGTAATTCATCATTGCGACAAAGGGCATTTTGACGTTATCGCCGGCCGTTCGGGTTCGGCCGGGCTGGCTTCAATGCCGGTCGGGCGCTTGCAGATTCTCGGTGAAGATTTATGCCTGCTGGCATCTTCTTATAACAAAGTCATTCTTGACATGGGAGCGGGAGTTGAAAAGCCGGTGCGGATTTTATCGGGACTGGCGGCGCAGATAATTGTCGTCTGCACCGATGAACCGACCTCTCTGACCGACGCTTATGCTTTTGTTAAAATCATGACCCTGCAATATCCGAAATCACGGATCGGCATCGTCATCAATCAGGCTTCGTCACTGCGTGAGGGACAGCGCACTTATGATACGCTGCTGCGCGCCTGCACAAATTTCTTGAAAATCAATCCGCCGCTATTAGGTATAGTCAGAAGAGATACGCGGGTCCGCGATGCCATTCGCAACCAGACCCCGATTATTAACCGTTATCCGGCTTCAGAAGCCGCCGAAGACGTGATAGCAATTGCCAGGAAATTAATTGCCAATGGCTGATTTAATTGGGTCAATAGTTACGCCGGGGCTGCAGCCCGGGACCGCGCCGGCTGATAAAAACCCCGTCGCCGGCATGGAAAATCCGCCCGCCGAGCTGGAGGGGCTAAAACCCGGCGATAATCTAATGTTGCAGGTCTTAAACCGCGGAACGCTGACTTCTTTGCAGGCCAATATCAAAATCTCCGTTAATCAGAAGCTGCTGGAGCTGCCGCTGACCCTAAACCTGGATAAGCCGTTGACGCTTCCCGCCGATATTCCTGCCGAAGTCGTGGTGCAGGTATCTTCGCGTACGCCGGACAAGCTGAGTTTTAAACTGGTAAATATTGATAATCAGCCGGTTGAAAGATTTTTGGCCGCGCCGCAAAAAAATATAACGCCGGTCGAGAGCGGCGCCGTGATACGCAGCGAACCGGTTGCGGTTTCTCTGGCGCCGTTAAAATTAGCGCCGCTGTTGGGTTCAGTCGTTCAGGAAATGCCGCTTCCGGAAAATATCAAAACGGCGCTTTTGCAAAATCTGCCGGAGATTGACCTGCAGACGACGGTTAAAAATCAGATCGCGGGCGGAAGCCTGCCGCAGGAAACCGCCATGCCGCTTGAAACCGAAACTCTGGTGTCGGCTTTGCGTGAGGCAGTTAAAACTTTTGTAGCCGCATTGCCGCGGGACAACGGCAATCTCACTTTTCCCGAAGCTTTGCGCCCGCAGCTGCAAAATGAACTTGCCTCGGTATTAAAGCCTTTGTTGAATATGACGCTGCCGGCCGAAGTTGCGGTTAAAGGTGAGGGGAGGGTTGCGGTTTTGAGCACCCCGCTCGGCGATATTTTTCCCGAAACGCCGCTAAAGCTTCCGGCCGGAACAGCCCTGCAACTGACGGTTCGGGACTTGTTGCCGCTGTATCCTTCGCGAACGCCTTTTTCTTCCGAACTGCAGGCCGGTCATAAACTGATTGAAGGTCTGGTCTCGCCGCGGCATTTGCTGCAGGCCTTAAAGCCAAATCCGCCCGCGCAGGATTTGCTGCGGGTATTGGAACCGCTGCGCCGCAACGAACCGGCGCTTTATCGGCAGATTCTTGATAAAATTCCGGCCGACGGAACCAAAATGGTCAGTAATATGGTTTCTTATCTGAAAGCTGCCGGCAGCGGTACGTTGGCCGATTGGATAGGTCATAAAGCGGTTGAGCAGCTGCGCGCCGCCGGTTCCGAGGGACAGGAAGCTTTGCAGCGGCTGAATGATTTTGTCAGCGTCAGCCAGCGGGAAAGCCCGACCTGGCGTCAGGTTGAAATTCCTTTTTTCAGCGGAGAAATGATCGGCAAAATCCGTGTTGCCGTTAAAAAAAATCAGGACGAGGAAGCCGGGCAGGAAGCATCCCGCCGCAAAAAAGGCGGTACCCGTTTTGTGATTGATACGTCTTTCAGCCGGCTGGGCAATTTTCAGTTTGACGGTTTTTCGCTTGAGCGCGAACGCCGTTTCGACTTGATTATCCGTACCGAAAAGGCGATTCCCCAGGGCTTGATTGCCGAAATGATGCGTTTATTTAAAACCGGCTTGCATCAGGTTGATTATGTCGGTAATATAAATATCAATGTTAAAGAAAAGTTTATAAAAGTATGTGAAGATAACGGCGAAACAGCAATTTCACGCGATGGGATTTACATATGAATAAAGTTAAAAACGACCCTTTAGGCTATTATGAGATTCTGGCAGTCAATTTTGACGCCGAAGAAAAACAGATTAAGCAGAATTACCGGGACCTGGCCAAAAAGTGGCATCCCGATCATAATACCGATCCGGAGGCGCTGGATATTTTCCAGAAAATTTCAGTCGCCTATGATATCTTGTCCGATCCCGATAAAAGACTGGTCTATGACTTGCTGGCTCAGGCCTATTGCGGTGAAAAATTTCCCGATATGTTTTCGCTCAAAGTCTATAAAAACCGCGCCGGCAAAGAGGATTTAACCGTGCGGGCCGTCAGTGTCTGGAAAGTTATCGGCAAAATTGTCGCCACCGAAAGCGTCAAAAGCGATGAAGTCTGTAATTATACCGAAGCCCGCAAACTGCTGTTTCTGACGGCTGCCGGCAACTGGCTGTTCGGCTGGTGGAGCCTCAAAGGATTCCGCGATAATCTGAAAGCGCTGGTTTATAACGTTAAAAAAGTTGAACACAATAATAAAGCCAATCTGCGCCTGCTGCTGCACAACGCCGTTGCCTTTCAGCAGGAAAACCGCCTTGAAAACGCCTATCTGATGGCACAGCGCGCGCTTTATTATGCCGATCCCTGCCAGCAGGAACTGATCCGCCGTTATATGCAGAGCCTTAAAGTCGAACCGAAAGTACGCTTCCCGCTGTGGAATTTCGGTATGCTCAAAGCGGTTCAGTTTGTTATCCCCGCCGTCCTGCTTATTTTATCAACCATTCCTTTTTCCGGCAGTGTCGTAACCGAGTCTGATCTGAACCGCTATTTCGCCAAAGTTAAAGAAATTGCCTATTATCAGGAGGTTAAGTTCAGAACCGGCGGCGAAACCGTTGATGACATGGTGGTCGGAAAGGTTTTGAACATTCCGGTAGACATTACCGACGCCGCCAGGCTTTATCATACGGCCAAAGGGCTGAATGTCATGTTCGGCCCCGGCGATGATTTTGATGTTATTACCAAACTCGAAAAAAATGCGACGGTGCGAATTACCGGCATGACGCCGGATGAAATCTGGTTCCGGGTAATGCTTGATAACGGAGACATGGGCTTTATCCGCCGCGAATTTCTGAAAAAAGGCATCGGTAACAAAATTCCGTTCGGCAGCAAAATTTATAAAGCCCCGGCCGTAAACTAGCCGCACCGCGGATTTTTGCAATCGGCATTGCAATTATTTGAGTTTAATCTTGTTAAACGTTTTATTTTGTTTTATCTTATCTCAACTGCTATTAAGAAGAGGTAATGACAACAATGAAAGTACGTACAAGATTTGCGCCCAGTCCGACCGGTTATATGCATATCGGCAACCTGAGAACCGCTTTATATGAATATTTGATTGCCAAGTCGCAGGGCGGTGATTTTCTGCTCCGCATTGAAGACACCGACCAGAAACGCTACGTCGAAGGGGCGACCGATATCATTTATTCCACCCTCAAACAGGTTAATATGAACTGGGACGAAGGGCCGGATATCGGCGGAAATTACGGTCCCTATGTACAGTCGGAACGTAAGGCGATTTATGCCGAATATGCGCATAAACTGGTTGAACTCGGCGGCGCGCATTATTGCTTCTGTTCAAAAAACGATGCCGACGAACAAAAAGACGAAGAGCAGAACATCAAGTTTCAGGATCCCTGCAAACTTATTCCGCTTGAAGAAGCCAAAAAACGCGTCGCGGCCGGCGAACCTTATGTTATCCGCCAGACGATCCATAAAAAGGGCAAATCAAAATATCATGACGAAGTATACGGCGATATTGAAATTGATTATGATGAGCTCGACGAAGGCGTTTTGTTAAAATCAGACGG
>CALXTG010000039.1 GCA_944391355.1 uncultured Alphaproteobacteria bacterium | reverse complement strand
AAATCATCTATGAAAAACAGGTGGTCATCAACCGCGGACTGTCAAGCAATGTCTACAATGCCGGAAAGGTTGGACTGATGAGCATCAATGACAACAACCACCTCATTGTCCGAGCCTTTGCATACGCATGGAAATTTAAGAAACTATATGAAAAAGGCATCCGAATGGAAGACATCATGAAACAGGAGAAAATGACCAAGCGTACAATTTACAAATATCTCAACCTTGCTTATCTCTCGCCAAGAATAGTAAACCAACTTCTCTCCGGAACCCTAACCATCAATCTGCAAACTCTCTTCGATATCGCCTCTAAAAACCTAAGCTTTGACGAACAAGAAAAGATGTTATCTATTTAATAGCTTAATTTACATTAAAAATTTTTCAGAATATCATTCATTATAATAATAAATTAGTGGATCCTATAATGAGTGAAATACAACAAGAATATTATAAACAGCTTCAAAAGCAGCTAAAAATTATGTGTAGCGCAACTATTCATGCGCTAATTGACACTTATATGCTTATGTTTCCTGAGGCGTACAAACACGAAAACAAAAATACCTTTATGTTCCGATATACTTTTTATGCGTTTCAGCAAAGAGCTATGCTTTCCGTTAGAAAACTAATTGAGCCCTCTGGTAAAAATAAAACTACAATTGATTCGATTGTAAAATTAGCAACAAAACCAGATTTTTCATTTTTATCAGAACAAGAAAAAACAGCATTAAAAGCTGATTACGATGTACTATTCAATTCAGAAGAAACAAAAAGGATAAAAGAATTTCGGGATGCTTTGTGCCATAATCTATTAGATGGCGATAAAGCAATGTATTATTATAATGATTTTATGTTCATAGTTAGCGGATCAATCCACATTCTTGAACAACTATACCTTATTGTTATGTCATCATTACCAACATTTTTTGCTGATGCTCGTAATATTGCAGAATACTTAGCTGCGAATTACTGGAAAGCACTCGATACTGCAGCAAAAAACTCTAACAACAATCACGATATAAATGCTAAATTACAGAAGCTTCTCGATGGTGAATTTTAAGGTCTGAAGTGACTTTGCAAAAATCGGCAATGTATGTAAGTGCCAAAAATTTTGCATCTTCCAACATAAAACGAGCTTACCATAGTCAATTCAGCGATGTCAACCGCCAGCAAAGCCCGTGTTTCCGCGGGATACGAAAAAAGACGCTATTTTTAAGCGTCTTTTTAAATAAATGGCGGATGAGGAGGGATTTGAACCCCCGATACGAGTCACCCCGTATACACGATTTCGAGTCGCGCGCATTCAGCCTCTCTGCCACTCATCCATTATATTTTTCATTTTCAAAATAATTACTTAACAAACCTTCTGTCCGTCATGCGCGCTTTTCGGGCTCCGCCCTCTCGCGCTTAATTGGCTGCGTCGCTGAAGCTTCCTCGCCGATCTTCGCATACGCTGCGATTCCAGCCTCTCTGCTATTCACCCGGATACAAAACTGACCTACCCTCCGATTCCGACCTTACCGTTCCTCATCGGCTAAATCATCAACCCTTTTTTAACCTAAAAAACTTTTTTTGCAAGCAAAATTTATAAAAAAATCTTTCCTCTCAGAAAACCGCCACAAAAAACCCCGAAAATCCTTCGGGGGTTTTCATCAGCCAAACTTCCTGATTAATTCGGCGGCCACACGCTCCACAGTATCATACCGTAAATGCCGACCAACATTCGGAGAAAACTCCCCGATAACTTTTTTTGAAAGGACAATCGACCTTCCGCGGATAACTTTCAGAAGCTCTTTCCCTTCATTATCCCTCTCATACACCAGACGTTTATCCGGCGTCAGTTCCCATTCCAGCAGCTTGTCTTCTTCATCGGAATTCAGCGTCGCCAGAACACGTTTTAAGACATGGTCAACGTCTTGTTTTCTCAAATTGCTCATATCTTTGCATTTTAAGAGTTAATAATATTTTTCTATCCAATCCCAGACAACGACCATAGGAGAGATTGCATCATTTCTCTTCCCGCTTTCGTCAACTTTCGCCCAAATTACCTCTTTCAAAAATCTGCCTCGATGGTAAAGCATAAATTTAACGGTTCCGTCAATAAGAAAGCAGCATTCCATACGATAACCGCCTGAAAGAAGCCAATTTAAAACCCGATTAAGCTCATTAGAAGACTCAATCTCCCGCAAAATTTTCACGCCTAATTCTCTGGGTTTCAGCCAAAAAGACTCTGAAGATTCTAATTCTGTTTCAACAACCCTGGGCCGCTGAAACAATTTTTTAATCATAGCCAGCATAAATATAATTTTTTAGGTTAATAATTATTTTTAATGCCGCCAGCTTAATACATTTTTTCTTAACAGTCAATATTTTTAGACAAAAACCCAAAAAGAAGGCCCGATATTCTAACCGGACCTTCTTTACATAAAAAGATATCTGATGAGTTTTCATAAAATGCTGGAGAACGAGGTAAATAATAAGAAACCAAGGCGGAGAAAGCGGAGTGTACATAATGGTACATGAGCATTTCTCCGACCTGCAGTTTCTGTATTAGTTACCCGTTATACAGCATTTTAAAATCCCATGCCGCCCATACCCCCGGGCATAGCCGGCGCAGCACCGCCGCCGCAATGACATTCTTTCTGCGGAGCTTCGGTAATCATGGCTTCGGTGGTAATCAACAGACTGCCGACCGAGGCAGCGTCCTGCAAAGCGGTTCTGACAACTTTAGTCGGGTCGATAATACCGGCTTTAACCATATTGGTATATTCGCCGCTCTGGGCATTGTATCCCATATTGGTATCTTCGCCTTCCAGCAGCTTTCCGGCAACAACCGCACCGTCAACGCCGGCATTTTCGGCAATCTGACGGATCGGCGCCTGAGTGGCTTTGCGAATAATATCAATACCGACTTTCTGATCCTGATTTTCCGGAGTCAGTTTTTCCA
>CALXTG010000038.1 GCA_944391355.1 uncultured Alphaproteobacteria bacterium | reverse complement strand
AGATAACTGTGTTGTGGAAATCGGTAAGAATGTCTGGTTTAATGGTACTGAAATTCATTTACGCGATAACAACAGCCGGGTAATCATTGGTGATGAAACAATCATTGCTTTGGAAACCGCAATATTTTGTTCAGATTTTCACGCCATAACCGACAGAAATGGAAAACCTTTAAATCAGGGCAGGGAAATTATTATCGGCAGACACTGTTGGATTGGGAAATGGGCTAAAATTCTGAAAAATGTCAGAATTGCCGATAATACCATTATCGGAGCTGGGGCTTTTGTCAGTAAAAGTTGTGAAGAAGAAAACGTTATCCTCGCTGGAAATCCTGCAAAAATTGTAAAAAGAGACGTTTACTGGGTTAAAGCTAAATATGATGAGCAAGAAAAAGTTTATTTAAACAAAACAGGAACAAACTAATATGACAGATGATTTAATCTCAATAATCATTCCGGCCTACAATCATGAAAAATATGTTGCCGAAACACTTAATTCTATAATAGCACAAAGCTATGAAAATATTGAAGTTATCATTATCAATGACGGTTCCAAAGATAATACGGATGCAGAAATCATTCGTATGACATCTCAATGTCAAAAACGTTTTAAGCGTTTCTTGCATATATCGCGGCCCAATCGGGGCTTTGTTCCGACCATAAATGAGGGAATTGATAACGCTCATGGTAAGTTTATGATGCTATGTGCATCTGATGATAAATTAAAACCTGAAGCTTTAACTACACTTTATAATTTTATCAAAGACAAACCCGAATATGCCTTGGTCGTCGGAGATAACGAGATTATGGACGGTGAATCAAGAGCTGCTTTTTGGGATAAAGATCGTAATAACGTCTATGATGAAAACAAAGCTGTCTATAAAACTTTCGGCGAATTTCTGCGTTATTCTCGGCCAGATGTTGATTTTTACGGAACAAATTTTGGATCCTACGTAAGTTTTGTGCGTGGAAATTATGTTCCGAACGGTTGTCTGATGAGACTTTCTGCAATCCAAGAAGTCGGCAAATACAATGGAGATTTTAAAATTGAAGACTGGTACATGCATCTTCAGCTGTCCAAAAAATACAAATATAAATATTTGGAACAGCCTTTGTTTATGTATCGCTGGCATGATAATAACACCATTAAAACCCCGGGGTTTATGAAAGAATGTACCCGGCAAATCCGCAGCTATGAAAAAAAACATTTCCCGCTGCGTTACGGCCTGGCTGTGCTGCAATGGAAACTCGGCAAGATTTGGCGACGCTTGCGTGGTCTGGAGAAATAAAGAAAGCCCCTGAAACGGGGCTTTGTTTTTTACTTTTCAATATCTTTGAAATATTTGACCGTTGCGACTTTCAGCTCATCAGTAGCATCTTCGTCGCAAACAAAAATCGCCTTGGGATGCATATGCAGGATGCTGATCGTCCACATTTGGCTGACTGCGCCCTCAATAGCTTGCTGCAAAGCCCTGGCTTTACCGTGGCCGGTAATCAGGATCATGACTTCTTCGGCATCGGTAATTGTGCCGACCCCGACAGTCAGAGCCGTTGCCGGCACTTTTGACACATCATTGTCAAAGAAACGCGCGTTGGCTTTGCGCGTATCTGTTGTCAAAGTCTTGACTCTCGTCCGTGAAACCAGAGAAGAGCCGGGCTCATTAAAGGCAATATGTCCGTCAGCGCCGACCCCACCCAAAAACAAATTAATTTTACCGTATTTTCTGATTTTGGCTTCATAGCTTTCGGCCTCTTTAACGGGATCGGCAGCCATGCCGTTCAGTATGTTGATATTTTCCGGTTTAATATCAATATGTTTGAAAAAATTTTCCCGCATGAAATAATGATAGCTTTGCGGGTGATTTTCATCCAAACCGATATATTCATCCATATTAAACGTCACAACATTGGCAAAAGAAACTTTTCCCTGTTTGTAAAGGTCAATCAACCTTTTATAGGTCGGCAGCGGCGTAGAACCGGTCGGCAGGCCGAGGACAAAAGGTTTTTCCGGGGTAGGGGAAAACTCATTGATTTTTTTGACAATATAATCCGCTGCCCACTTGGCGCATTCTTGCGGATTGTCTTTAATTATTACACGCATATTAGTCTCCTGAATGATTATAATGACGTAACAGACCGTTAATTACCGTTCCCAGAATTTCACAATTATGATTAAAAATAACCAAATCGGCGTCATAACCGGGAGCTATCTGTCCCTTGGCGGTAAAATTCATAATCCGCGCCGGATTGGTCGAGGCCATGCGTATTGCCTGATCGGGGCTTAATCCCCAGGATATCAGATTTCTGACCCCGTCTATCATTGTCAAAGCCGAACCGGCAATAACGCCGTCGGATTTCCGGTAAAAGCATTTATCCAGATAAACTTCGTCTCCGTTGGCGGTCAAAATATCGGCTTTCTGTTTGGTCGGTTTAAGCGCATCGGTTACTAACACCAACTTATCGATCGGTTTAAACTGAACCAGCATTTTAATCAGATTCGGATCAATATGCACACCGTCTGCAATCAGTTCGCAGGACATTTCCGGATGAATAAAAACCGCCCCGACAGCTCCCGGATTCCGGTGATGAATTCGGCTCATGGCGTTAAACAAATGGGTCGTGTGCATAATCCGCACTTGCATTCCCTCCAGCATTTGTTCATAAGTCGCGTTTGTATGCCCGGCCTGCAATATAATGCCTTTTTCAATGCAGAACAGCGCCAGCTCGCGCATTCCTTTAAGTTCGGGCGCAACCGTCATATTGATAATCTTGCCTTCGGCGGCTTCCCAAAGCCTTTTCATCATTTCAACATCTACCGGAGAAACCGCATCAGCCGTCTGCACGCCGAGCCGTTCCGGTGAAATAAAGGGCCCTTCCAGATGGATTCCCAGAATTTTTGCGCCGCTCTCTTTGCCCATGGCGGCGGTAATGGCCTGAATATCTTTAACTAATTTATCTTCTTTGGCGGCGTAGAGAGTCGGAATAAAACTTGTCACGCCGTAATGCGGCAAAATTTCAGACATTCGCAAAATAGAACTGCCGCTCTGATCGTCGGCACCGAACCCGCCGATACCGTGAATATGCGTATCAATAAAGCCGGGAGCTACAAAGGCCTTATTGACGTTAATGATTTTCACGTCGGGAGCAAAGCGTTTCTTGGCAAAACGCTCTTCGTTAAAGACATCGGCAATTTTGTTATTTTTGACATAGACGGCACAATTCTTCATCACCGAATAGCCGGTCAAAACGGTAGCATTATGCAAACAAAAACTATCGGTCATGACGACAAACTCAATAAAAACTTTCTATCTGACGCAGTTTGGCAACAATTTCTTTTCCTTGCGGAAATGCGCACAGAGCACAGTCGGCTCCGGTAATCCGATGACAGGGAATAATAATCGGCAGGGGATTCTGCGTAACCGCAACCAAAACTGCCCGATGCGCATAAGGGGCATGTACGCGGACAGCCAGTTCATGATAATTGATCGTCGTTCCGTAATCGACATCTGACATCTCCTGCCAGACTTTTTTGGTAAAAGGCGTTCCGTAAGGATTAAGCGGCAAAGAAAAACCTTCTCTTTTTCCCTCCAGATATTCGCTGAGCTGACGGACGGCTTCCCTCATCAGCGGCGTCTCCGCAACCTCAAAACCGTCTTTAAGCGCGCTGTTGAGCGTCAAACGAATAAGCTCGTCTTCTTTTTGATAGAGAGCTATTTTACCGATACTGGTTTCATATTCAAAAACATTCATTATTTTACATCCTGTTAACTGACAGCCCACATATTACATCTGAATTGTTAACAAATTATAAAATAAAAATTTTAGAAATTTGTTTTGCCGTTTCTTCATAAAAAAAACACCCGCTCGGGGTGTTTCCTTATTATTGGCGGAGAGGGGGAGATTCGAACTCCCGGAGGGCTCGCGCCCTCGACGGTTTTCAAGACCGCTGCATTAAACCGCTCTGCCACCTCTCCGTAAGCCTGTCGGCCTCGGTGAAAGAATATTTAGCCAATAACTATCCAAAGGTCAAGCTCTTTTTATATTTTTCGCTGTAAATTTTTTCAAAATTTTCTATGATGGATTTATTGAAACCGGAGGACAAATGCAGGAACGCATCGACGCTTTTTTTGAATTTATATATGATCGTCAGGAAATCTGGCACAAACGAAGTTATCTGAAACAGCCGGCGCCCTGGACGTCGGATCCGATTCTGAATACCTATAAATTTTGCAATGTCTACCGCGAGCTCGATGCCGGCACGCAGGCGGTCTGCCGTTACTTGCAAAAACCCGAAATTGCGCCGCAGGTTAAGCTTTTTAACCTCACGGCGTACCGTTTCTTTAACCGCCGCGACACAATCGAAAAGCTTTTCGGCGGGTTATTGAATCCGTACGATTTTGATTTTTCGGCCTTGGAACAACGTTTTGATGAATGCAAACGGCGGGAAAACATTTTTTCCAACGCTTATTTAATTGCTTCTCGTCCGTTTGATCCCGCTTATCGCCCCCATGACAAACATATTCAGATTTTACTGATGCTGAACAGCCTGGCTGCCCGGATAGACGATTATTACAGGGCTTTGCAAATTTCAACCGCAGCCGACGGTCTTGCGGTTATCCGCCGCTTTGTCAAATTTGCCGGCCCGTTTTTGTCGGGGCAGATTTTGCTGGACGCCACTTATGCCGGAGATATCGTCAACTATACTGCCGATGATTTCCTGGTTGTCGGACCGGGCGCGCACTGGGGACTCAATATCATCTTCGGTAAAAAGCTGAATAAAGCCGAAGCCGATGCAGCCTGCCGCCGCCTTTATTCTATGCAGGAACAGAGATTTTCCGATTTAAAACGACGTACCGGAAAAGACTGGATAAACATTCGCTGGAATAATTCCGCTTATCCGAACACTCCGTACCTTTGCCTGCACGATATTCAAAACAGCTTGTGCGAATTTCGCAAATATTGGCGTTTAAAAGCTCAGGAAAAAGCTAAAAAACGCTATTTTAAAGCTCAATCTTAACCTTTTTTCAATCAACCGCTTTTATAATAAATACAGTTGTCAATTCAGATTGCGGGGGCAGAGTGGATTTTTACCGGAAATTTGCCGTAACGGCGCTCACTTTCTCATTTATGTTGGGAGCCTGCGGCGCCAAACCGCTGACGCCGCGCGATGAGTATGATTTGTGGCTGAAACAGCTGAAAACCGAAATGGCGGCGCGGGGGATCTCCGAGAAAACTTTGCGCAAAGCCTTTGCGCAAGACTACTATCACGAAAATCCCGAAGTCGTAAAAATCGACCGCCGTCAGCCCGAATTCGCTCTGACTTCGACAGATTATCTTAACCGGGTCATTACCGCCAAAAGAGTGGAAGAAGCCCGCCGCCGATACCGCGAATTGCTGCCGTTTCTGAAACTTTTACAAAAAAAATACGGCGTTCAGCCTGAATATATAATCGCCTTTTGGGGAGTAGAAACAAATTTCGGCCGCCAGTTCGGAAATTTTGAAGTTATTAATGTGCTGACCACTTTGAGCTATGATCGCAGGCGCCCCAAATTCTTCCGGGAACAGTTGTTTCAGGCATTGCAGATTATGGATAAATGGTCTATCGAACCGGAACAGATGCAAGGGTCTTGGGCCGGAGCCATGGGACATTTTCAGTTTATGCCGGGAACTTTTAATGCTTACGCCGTAGATTATAATAATGACGGAAAAATTGATATTTGGCATTCCTTTGAAGATGCTGCCGCTTCCGCCGCCAACTATTTGTCATCTATCGGCTGGCGGAAAAACGAGCCTTGGGGAATTGTCGTAACGCTGCCGTGGAATTTTGACTTTAATCAAGCCGGCCGCAGTCGCAGCAAGACAATTGCCGAGTGGCAGAAACTCGGTATTCGCGCCCTTGGCAAACGTAAATTAAATTTGCCGCTTGACGCCCGCGCTTCCCTGATTTTGCCTGAGGGGAAAAAAGGGCGTGCCTATTTGGTTATGGATAATTTCCGTACCATTATGAAGTGGAATCGTTCCGAAAACTATGCTTTGGCAATCGGAACCTTGGCTGATTATATCAAATCGGAACAAAAATGGCAGCCGGCCGTTGATGACCCTGCCGTCAGAGTAAAAACCGACGATGTTCTGAAAATTCAGGCTTTTATCAACAAACTCGGCTGGGGCAAGCTGGAAGAAGACGGACAGCTCGGTTCCCAAACCAGGGCGGCCATCCAAAAAGTCCAAAGTGAAGCCCGGCTGCCTGCCGACGGTTATCCTGATTATCGCCTGTTGCAAAAGATTAATAATTATAATCCGGAAATCGGTTTTACCGTCCCGGTTCAGCCGCGGAAAAAGACGGTAAAATAAAATTACACAAGTGAAAGAAGCCGCTTTACTCGGCAGAAAAAACAAGTTAAATTATCTCAGTTGAGATAAACTTGGAAAGATTGATGATTAACCTGAATATGAAAATACTCTGCGCTTTTGCCTGCGCCGTCTTGTTGTTAAACGGCTGTGCTTCCGGCGATGAAGCCCTGGGCGGCCGCTATTCTCAGCGTAATGCCATCAGCGGCAAAAGCGGCACCTATAAAATCGGAAAACCCTATAAGATTATGGGAAAATGGTATTATCCGAAAGAAGATTACAGCTATTCGGAAGTCGGTATGGCTTCTTGGTATGGGGAAGATTTTCATGCCAAATATACGGCAAACGGCGAAATCTATGACATGAATACGTTGACTGCGGCTCATCGGACCTTGCCGCTGCCGTCGATTGTCAGGGTTACCAATCTTGAAAACGGCCGCTCTCTGGTTTTACGCGTCAATGACCGCGGCCCCTTTGCCAAAAACCGGATTATTGACATATCGAAACGCGGCGCCCAGCTTTTAGGCTATAAAGAAAAAGGCATCACCAAAGTGCGGGTGGAAATTCTTGAGGAAGAAAGCCGCAAACTGAAAGCGGCGATTACCGGCGACTGTTATGAGCCAGTTCGTACCGCCGCCGCAGCGCCGATCAAAAAAATGCCGTCTTACCAGCCGGCTGACCCGTTGGAACTCCGCGGCGCGGAATCTGTGGGCAGCGGCAATTACTTTATTCAGGCCGGTTCCTTTGCCAGCCGGAACGGCGCCGACGCGCTGAAAGGACAATTAAACCGTTTCGGCAACGCCAGTATTATGCCGGCCGATGTTAACGGCAGCCGTTTTTACCGGGTGCGTCTCGGCCCCTACAGTCACCAGACCGAAGCGGACATAGCTCTGGCCAAAATCAAAAATTTCGGTGTTTATAACGCCAAAGTCGTTCAGGATTAGTATATTGGAAGGTGAATAAAATGTTATCAAAAAATAAACTGCTCGTTTCTTCTCTGTTGGTATCTTTATGTTTGTCAACCTCCGCCCGGGCAATTGAAACTCAGGCGCGCAATCTGATTCTGGTCGACTATGAAACAGGCCAGACGCTTTATCAGAAAGAGGCGCAAAAAATGGTTCCGCCCGCCTCAATGAGCAAACTGATGACTATTTATATGGTTTTTGATAAAATTAAAAACGGCACGCTTTCGCTGGACGATACCTTTACCGTCAGCGAAAATGCCTGGCGCAAGGGCGGTGCGGCCAGCGGCAGCTCGACAATGTTTTTGAAAATCGGAGAAAAAGTCCGTGTCGGTGACTTGCTGCAGGGGATAATCATTCAGTCTGGAAATGACGCCTGCATTACGGTTGCCGAAAACATCAGCGGCAGCGAAGAAGACTTTGCGGCGGCAATGAACCAAAAAGCCCGCGAACTGGGGTTAAATCACAGCCATTTTGCCAATGCGACCGGCTGGCCGCACCCCGATCACAGAATGTCGGTGGAAGATCTGTCTAAACTGGCGCGTATCCTG
>CALXTG010000037.1 GCA_944391355.1 uncultured Alphaproteobacteria bacterium | reverse complement strand
TCTCCCCCTCTTTTGTCATTCTCCGGCTTAACCGGAGAATCTCCCCTTTTTTGTCACCCTCGGGCTTGACCCGAGGGTCCAGGTCAACAATATAGCAAAATAAACCTGGATTCCGGGTCGAATATTCTCCTGCTCAGACTGACGCTGAGCCGGCTAAATACCGCCGGAGAATATCGGTCGGGACGCCGACTGCGACCCGGAATGACAAGTGAGGGGTCAAGCCGGAGAATGGCGATAAAAGGGTTTTTGCAGGAAATTTTTTGTCTTTTGCATAATCTGCTTGCCAAACGGCTTGTCACTGTATATCTTATAGCATAATAAGGCGGCCGGACAGCTGCGCCCGGGAAGGGAAAATCCCAGGGTGAGGAAAGTCCGGGCTTCCAGGAAACAAAACACCAGATAACGTCTGGCCGGGGTGACCCGAGGGAAAGTGCCGCAGAAAATTACCGCCGATGAAATACCGGAATCCTCCGGCTTATTTCAGGTAAGGTTGAAAAGGTGAGGTAAGAGCTCACCGCGGCGCCGGTAACGGCGTCGGTCAAGGTAAACCCTGTTTGAAGCAAGACCAAGTTAGGAGATTTTTTTCTTTGAAAAAATTTACGGGGCGTTTCCAACCCACTCCAGAGGTAGGTCGCAATGAGCCGTTTGGTAACAGGCGGCCAAGATGAATAGCTGTCGCTTCGCGCGGGGTTTCGATCTCGTTTTCGAAGTACAGAACCCGGCTTACAGGCTGCCTTATTTATTTTGAATTTACGGGGTCAGAGAATGCAGAAAACACTTAAAGAAGAAATAAAAATTCAGGGGGTCGGGCTTCATTCCGGCGTTGTATCGACATTAATCATTAAACCGGCCGCCGCAGATCACGGAATTGTGTTTGTCCGTTCCGATCTCCCCGGAAAGCCCAGAATTCCGGCGCTTTACTCTTATGTGGCCGATACGCGCAACTGCACCTGCCTCAGCGATAAAGACGGCAACAGGGTATCTACGATTGAGCATTTGATGAGTGCTTTATACATGGCCGGCATTGATAACGCCCTGATAGAAGTTGACAATTTGGAAGTGCCGATTATGGATGGCAGCGCTAAGGAATTCTTTGCAATTTTGAATAATGCCGAAAAAGTTGAACAAAACGCGCCGCTGCGTCAGTTGAAAGTCCTCAAGGAAGTCAGTTTCAGCGACGATAAGGGCAATTCGGTTTCATTGGCTCCTGCTTATGCCGGCCTCCGCGTTAAATTTGACATCGAATTCCCCTCGGCCGTGGTCGGGCATCAGGTTTTTAACCATGAAATCACTTGTGATATTTTCGGTTCGGAGATTGCCTGCTCGCGCACTTTCTGCGAAAAATCGGCCGTGGATTATCTGAAATCC
This sequence comes from uncultured Alphaproteobacteria bacterium, assembly GCA_944391355.1. Classification (GTDB taxonomy): domain Bacteria; phylum Pseudomonadota; class Alphaproteobacteria; order RF32; family CAG-239; genus CALXWF01. Next base: position 8,858 of record CALXTG010000037.1, on the reverse strand, counting down.
GTCGGTTTGATAAAAGGCGGCAGCCTTGACAACGCCGTCGTGCTGGACGGAGACACGCTGCTCAACCCCGAAGGGTTTAGAGTTGAACATGAATGCGTAAATCATAAAGTTCTTGATGCCGTCGGTGATCTTTATACTTCGGGTTACCGGATTATCGGTGAACTTTCCGCGTTCAGGACTGGACATTATCACTCGAATGAGTTATTAAAGAAACTGTTTGAAGACCGTTCTAATTACGAAATTATTTAAGGTAAATTTTATGAGAAATCTGCGTCTTATCTGCTTTTTAATTTTGCCGCTGCTGGTTTCGGCCTGTGCTTCCGCCCCCGAGGTCGAAGAACAGAAATCTGCCGAAGCCCTTTATAATCAGGCTTATGAGCTTTTGGAAAAAACGTCTTATGTTAAGGCGGCCGAAACTTTTGAAAAAGTCGAGCTTGAGCACCCTTATTCCAAATGGGCAACCAAGGCCAAATTGATGGGAGCCTACGCTTATTACCGCGATCAGAAATATGACGACGCGGTTATCAGTCTGGACCGTTTTATCAAATTTCACCCCGGCAATAAGGATATCGCCTATGCCTATTATCTGAAAGCGCTGTGCTATTATGAGCAGATAACCGGCGTTGACCGTGATCAGTCCAACAGCGAAAAAGCGCTTAATGCTTTGTATCAGGTAATGGTGCGCTTCCCGAACTCCGAATATGCGCAGGACGCCGAATTTAAAATCGAGCTGGTTAACGATCATCTCGCCGGTAAGGAAATGGAAGTCGGCCGCTATTATCTGGGGCAGAAAAACTATCTTTCGGCCTTAAACCGTTTCTCTGCCGTGGTTAATAACTATCAGACAACCTCGCATATTGAAGAAGCTTTGTACCGTCAGGTCGAAATCTACAAAATTCTCGGCTTGCCCAAAGAATCTCAAGATGCTTTAAAAGTTTTGGGCTACAACTATCCGCAAAGTCCGTGGTATAAAAAAGCCCTCAAACTGAGCAAAAAATAGGACTTCCGCCGTAATGCTGCAAACCCTGTCGATACGCAATGTTGTTTTGATTGACAAGCTGGATCTGGACTTTCGTCCGGGGCTTAGTGTTTTGACCGGGGAAACCGGCGCCGGTAAATCTATCCTGCTTGATTCGCTCGGGCTTGTAACCGGAAGCCGCGCCGAAACATCGTTAATCCGGCACGGTGAAGAGAAACTCGGCGTTACCGCCTCTTTTGTCGTCAACAAGGCAGATTCTCCCTTATTTGACCTGCTGCGGGAATATGATATTGAATGCGCGGACGAGATTATTATCAAACGCAGCCTAAGCCGCGACGGCAAGGGCAAAATTTTTATCAATGATCAGCCGGTTACCGCCAAATTTCTCAAAGAAGTCGGTCGTTTTTTGGTGGAAGTTCACGGACAGTTTGACAATCAGGGGCTGCTTAATCCCGCCAACCACCGTGATGTTTTGGATTCTTACGGCAATTATAAACCGCTGTCGGCAAAAGTCAGCGGCGCATACAATGCTTTTCGCGCGGCGCGGCAGCAGCGCAGGGAAGCCGAAGATAATCTTGAAAGAGCCAAAAGCGAAGAAGAAGCCCTGCGCCATTGGGTCGAGGAGCTGAAAAAACTTGCGCCGGCCGCCGGTGAAGAAGACGAGCTTGCCAAACGCCGTCTGGAACTGATGAATTCCGAAAAAATCATTGAAAGCCTGAGCTATGCTTACGGCGTATTGAGCAACGGGCCGGATGTCGCCGACGCGCTGCGCCGGGCTCAATCGGCGGTTTCCAAGGCCGACAGCATGGTCGACGGCAAATATGCCGGAATAATGGACACTTTGGAGCAGGCTTTGGTCAATGCTTCCGAAGCGTTGAATCAGATTGAAGAGGCTTCGGCCAATATCAGTCTTGATACCGGAGAGCTGGAGAATATTGAATCGCGCCTTTTTGCCCTGCGCGCCGTTGCCCGCAAACACCAGGTCAATATTGACGAACTGCCGCAGGTGCTTGAAGACTTAAGCCAAAAACTCGCCACGATTGAGCTGGGCGAAGAAGGGCTTGATAATCTGCGCCGGCAGGAAGAAAAATTAAAGCTTGACTACATTGCCGCCGCCAATGAATTAAGCGCCGCGCGAAAGGCCGCCGCGTTGAAGCTTGATCAAAAAGTTATGGCCGAATTGCCGCCGCTGAAGATGGAAAAAGCCCGTTTTGTTACGCTCATTGCCAAAAAAGATGAAAGCGGCTGGAACGAAAACGGCATTGATGAGGTTTCTTTTACCGTTGCGACAAATCCCAATTCGCCGCAGGGGCCGATTAATAAAATCGCTTCCGGCGGCGAGCTGGCGCGTTTTATGCTTGCTCTTAAAGTTAATCTGGCCGAAACCTCTCAGGTTGATACCATGATTTTTGATGAAGTTGACGCCGGGGTCGGCGGTGCGACGGCGCAGGCTGTCGGTGAGCGTTTGGCACGCCTGGCCGATAAAGTCCAGGTCTTGGTCGTAACCCATTCGCCGCAGGTCGCTTCGCGCGGCAATAATCATTACAAAGTCAGCAAATCGACCGTGGATAACATTACGACCACTAAAGTTGTCGAACTCGGCGGCGATGAAAAGTGTGAAGAAATAGCCCGCATGCTGGCCGGCGAAAAAATCACCGATGAAGCCCGAGCCGCGGCGCGGGTTTTGATAAAAGCCGTTTAATCAAAATAACCGCAATACCGCCTGAGAAGCCTGACTTGCCCCTTTTATTGTCATTCCAAAAATCACACCCTACAGGCTGTGATATATTTGGAATCCAGAAAACTACTGCGCAGCAGGCCTTATTAAAATAACTTCAATACTGCTTGTGAGGCCTGGCTTGCCAGCGAAAGGGAATTAACCGCCAGCTGCTGAGAGGTTTGTAAGGCCAGCATATTGGCCGATTCCTGATTCATATCGGCAAGCGTCAGTTTATCCGCCCCTTCTTCCAACACATTTATCAGATTTTCGGTAAAATCCTGCCGGGTCGTGACAATCGAGTAGTAATTGCCGTATTGTGAGGCATAGCCGCGCAGGGTATTAATCGCTTCTTCCAGTTCGTTGACCGATTTTTCGATATCGGCTTTGCTTTGCCATTCGGTGGTGACAATCCCCAAATCGGCGCTCAGGGCGCTGACGCCGAGAATTTCAATTCCTGAAGAACGGTCTTCGTTGAAATTGATTTTTAATCTCTGGCTGTTCAGCAAATTAATGCCTTTATAAGAAGCGTCAGCTATCAGTTGGTCATATTGTTCCAGAATTTTGTTAAAAGAATTGTCGCTCTCCAGGTTTTCTTCTTGAGTAAGTTCATTAAGATCAGCCGGTAAATCCGGAAGATCTGCCGCGGTTGAAGATTGCCGCTGCATGGCGGCAACATTTTCAAATCCGTCAATTTCACGGTCTGCATCTTTTTGCTGCAAATCAACTTTGCCTGCTGCCTGCCAGATTCCCTGTTGAGATTTATCGGTATTGCTCCAGGAAACCTTTGCGCCTTTAACCAGGGTTAAGCGGTTGCTTTGTCCGGCAGTTGCTCCCTGAATAAGCATTTTGGCGGAAATGAGATTAAGCTGAACCTGTGCCGACAGCAGATTTATGGATGAGTTGTCGTCAGTTATCTTAAAAGCATAAGTATTGGTGCCTTTGCTTTTGATATTCATCTGTACCGAACCGCCAATATCAAGTTTTGCCCCCATCTCGGCCCATAATCCGATACTGTCTTCGGCCAGAGTTTCTATATTGATTTTGCTGTTGCCTTTGATGAGCAGGCTTCCGCCGTTATTGGCATCCAAGCCTATTCCTTTGCCGGTTCCGGAAGTTCTGATATTAATATCGGCGCTGTCAATCTCGCTGAAAGCCCCGTTCATGTAAATTCCGACAATACTTGAGGAGCTGGTGCTGGTCAGGTCAAAATTCATCGTCACCGATTTTTCTATCGTCAAATGACTTTGCTCATAAAATTCGATACCGCGGATATATTTCCCCGAAGCCTGAAAATTAACTATGCTTCCGGTTTTAACGATTACCGAAGATTTTTCTCCCGAAGCAGAAAGAAAACGGCCATGCCCGGTCACGCTGCCTTCAAAATTTCCCCGCAGGGTTAATTTTCCGCCTTCTGCTCTCAGCAAAGAATTAGCCACATCTCGAATATCGCTGGGCATTGTAAGAGTCATATTCAAATTCTGAACCGAAGCCTGATTGCCGTTTTTAACATTAATCAGAGAATTTTCGCTTTGGTTGGAGGTTAAATTTAAGGTAAGATCCGAAACAATACTGCCGTCACCCAGCTCTATTGCCGAACCGCCGCTGCTTGTAAAATTAAAAGATAAAAACGGTTTAGCAGGATTCGCGCCGTCAAACCCGGTGCCGGCCAAAGACTGGCCGTCCTTAAGAATTAGCTTCTGATTTTCTGACAGCGTAATATCATTTTTAATAACAATCGTCCCCTTTTTTCCGCTGTCAATAGCCGCCAGCAATTCGGCTTCGCTCGAAACTTCTACAACAATCGGCGGCAGCTGTGCTAAAGAAGTTGATGGCGTTTCAAGTGCCTGACTGGCAGCGGCCTTAGCCTGTTCAAGAAATTTAGTGCCGGAGTCAATCGCTTCACTGGCTGCTTTAATCGTTTGAATTCCCTGCGACATAGAGTCAAGTAATGCTGTCAAATCCGCAGCGCGGTTGTTTAAGGAAGAAGCGGTGTAATAAGAAGAGGGATTGTCGATTGCCGAAGAAACTTTAAGGCCGGTCGCTAAGCGGTTTTGCACAATATCCTGCTGGCTTGCAATGTTTTGCAAGCTCAACAAATTGCTGCGCATCGACGCTGTTAACGAAATCTCCGACATTCTCTCGGCCCCTCATTCTCTGTCATGCCAAACTTGATTTGGCATCCAGTCAGATAAATCAGCTTATTTATTCTTCTGGATTCCAGCTTTCGCTGGAATGGCAATAACCCTACTTTTAATATATTAATATTATCATGATTTTCCATTCTAATCAATATCTGTTAATAAAGATTTAGCGCAATCTCTTTTTCTGTCTAAACCAATTGAGCGGACTGCAATTTTGTCCGCAGTAAAACGGCCTTTAAATGAAGTCTGATAATGCAAAACAAAGTCTGCGGCGATTCTCTTTCGCCGCATCTTGAATCGCCCGAAGTGACGATTATCTATAACTTGCTGTTATGGATTAAAGTTATAGGGGGAGTTATGCTCGATAAAACCGAAAAAAAAATCTATGGAATTTTGCTGCTGGTCTTAGCCGTTCTGGCATTACTGCTGGCTTATTTCTTTTTGCCGCCGGCCGCAGATGCCGCGCCCTCTGCCAAAGATAACAGCATTACCGTCAATGTCGCCCCTTTGCAAAAACAGAGCGTGACGGTAAAAAAGCAATATATCGGCTATGTCACGCCGATAAATTCGGTAGCCGTTATCCCCTATATTAACGGTTTTCTTGATAAAATTTATGTCAAAGGCGGGCAGGAGGTAAAAACCGGCGAAACCCTGATAGTCATCCGCCAGGATGAATATAAAGCCAAAGTTGATCAGGCCCATGCCGCCGTTTTGTCGGCCGAAGCCGATTACAATAACGCCGCGGTCTTTTACAAGCGCAATAAGGCGGCCGGCCAAAGGGCAATCTCCAAAACCGAACTGGACAACGCCAAAGCCCGTTATCTGAGCGCCCAGGCCGCATTGGCTGAAGCCAAGGCCAATTATACGCTTGCCCAAGTCAATTACGGTTATACCACCATCAAAGCGCCGATTGACGGCGTGGTCGGAAACGTTGATCTGAGTGTCGGTGATTATGTTTCGCCGGCATCACAGCCTTTGCTGACAATCATACAATATAATCCGATCCGGGTAGTCTTCTCAATTACCGATAAAGATTATCTCGATGAAATGGCGCAAAACGGCGGCCGTCTTTTTGCTGATGAAAAAATTCGCCTGAAATTATCCAACGGCAGTATGTATGCGCTGCCCGGCGAGGTAAAATATCTGGATAATGCCGTCGACCGTTCAACCAATTCCATTGCCGTTTACGCCGATTTTCCCAATGCCGAAAAAGTTTTGGTTGCCAATGCCTATGTTGATGTTGTTCTTGAGCGCAGTTATGCGGACGGTGTTCTGATAAAACAAAACCTTGTCAGCATGGAACCGGACGGCAACTACATTTATCTGGTTCGCAATAATCAGATTAATAAAGCTAAAATAAAAATTATTGCGCCTCATGAAAACGACTATCTGGTGACCGATCATTTCAAACCCGGAGATTATATTGTCTTAGATAAAATCAGCGGCATCAATGCCAAAAGCAAAATAAAAATTAATGTTGTCCAACCCGCTAAAGCCGTGGAGAAAAAATAATGTTTTCGGAATATTTTATCGATAAGCCGCGCTTCGCCGGGGTTATTTCCATTATTATGATTTTACTCGGTCTGTTGGCAATTGCCGTTTTGCCGGTGTCGCAGTATCCGCAGATTACGCCGCCGCAGATTGTCGTCAGCACCACTTATCCCGGCGCCAGCGCTCAGGTTTTGGTAGATACTGTTGCCGTGCCGATTGAAAACCAGATTAACGGTGTTGAAAATATGCTTTATATGTCTTCGACATCAGATGACAACGGTTCGTATCAGCTGACCATTACTTTTGATATAGGCACCGATCCCGACATTGCCCAGGTCAAGGTTCAAAACCGCCTGCAGCAGGTTGAATCGCAGTTGCCGGCTTTGGTGGTTCAGGAAGGAATTGACGTTAAAACCCAAATGTCAAATATTCTCGGCATGCTGGTTTTGCGTTCGCCGAATAATACTTATAACGATTTATATCTCAGCAATTTTGCCTATACCAATATTCAAAATCCTTTGGCCCGCGTAAAAGGAGTAGGGGATGTATCAATCTACGGCCCGCAGTACAGCATGCGCGTTTGGCTGAACAGCGACAGGCTGACATCTCTGGGGTTAGACAGCGGTGACATCGTCAAGGCTATTTCGTCGCAGAATATTCAGGCGGCCGTCGGCACCATAGGTTCGGCGCCGAGCGCCAAAGATACGGCGCTGGTTTTGTCTTTGACAGCCAAAGGGCTGCTTAACGATGTCAAGGATTTTGAAAATATCGTGCTGACCACTTCGGCCGACGGCGGTATTGTCCGTCTTCGCGATGTCGCGAGGATAGAACTCGGCGCCGACAGTTACAGCATGGTCGCGCATTATGACAACGCGCCGGCCGTCATTATCGGGCTAAGCCAGACCCCGAACTCAAATTCTCTGGATATCATGAACAATGTCCGCAAAGAAATTGAAAAACTCAGCGCAACTTTTCCCGACGACATGGAATTTCGCGTCGCATATGATTCGACTGATTATGTCCGCGCTTCGATTGCCAGTATTATTGAAACGCTGATTATTACTTTTTCGCTGGTGGTGCTGGTGACTTATGTCTTTTTGCAAAAAGTCCGTACCACGCTGATTCCGCTGATTACGATTCCTGTATCATTGATTGCGACTTTTGCCGTCATTTACATTCTCGGCTTTGACATTAATATCTTAACCCTCTTTGCCATGATTTTGGCAATCGGGCTGGTGGTTGACGACGCAATTATTGTCGTTGAGCGCGTCGAATATCTGATGGCCTATGAGGGAATGGATTCTAAATCGGCTTCGATAAAGGCTATGCAGCAGATTGCCAGCGCGATTATCGCCACCACTTTCGTTTTGCTGTCGATTTTTATCCCGGTTGGTTTAATGGCCGGAATTACCGGAAAAATTTATCAGCAGTTTGCCGTAACCATCGCGACCGCGGTAGTCTTTTCGGCCTTCAATGCCCTAACGCTCAGTCCGTCGCTTTGCGCCATTTTTCTGCGCGGGGATAAAGAAGAACAGCCGCGCGGCTTTTTCAAATGGTTTGATGAAACAATCGACTTTTTCAAAAACAAATATCTTGACGTGGTCGGCTTTTTTGCAACTTATGTCAAAACCACCGCTCTGGTAACTTTGGGAACAATCGTTTTGATTGCCTTGGGTTTTATGGTAACGCCGACCTCTTTCCTGCCCGAAGAAGACCAGGGGATTATTTTTGCCAATATCCAGCTTTCCGATACCGCCAGCATAAATCAGACCAATGATGTTATGGCCGATATATCGTCGCGGGCATTAAAAATTCCCGGCATCAAATATTTTATTTCGGTTTCCGGCTACAGTATGCTCGGCGGCAGCGGCGAAAACGTTGCTCTGGGCGTCGTTGGGCTGGATAATTGGTCAAAAAGGAAAAGCAAAAATCTGTCTATTGAGGCCTTGAGCAATAAACTGCGCGAAGAATTTTCCGCAACCCCCGGCGCCGAAGTCAATTTCTTTGCCCCTCCGGCGATTCCCGGCGTCGGCAACAGCGACGGTTTGTCTCTGGAATTGCTGGCCAATAACGGTGAGGTTTCGCCGTTGCAGCTTTATGAAACGATGGGCGGCTTTTTGCAAAAATTAAATGCTTCGCCGGAGCTGGCCTATGCTTTCAGCACCTTTACCGCCGACACGCCGCATATCTTTCTGGATATAGACCGCACCAAGCTTGAGGCTTACAAAATTCCGGTAGCCAATTTGTTTGAAGCTTTGCAGAATAATCTCGGTTCGCGTTATATCAACAATATCACGCTCAGCGGTCAGGTAAATAAAGTCATCATTCAGGCAGACTTTAACTATCGCAAAAATATTACCGACGTCGAAAATCTCTATGTCCGCGCCACTGACGGCAGTTTGATAAGGGTCAAGAGCTTTGCCGCGGTAAAGACTACGATTTCGCCGAAAATTATTTATCGATATAATCAATATACTGATGCTTCGATTACCGCGCAGACCCGCCCCGGCGTCAGCACCGGTACGGC